>JACDHU010000014.1 GCA_013820865.1 Chloroflexota bacterium | reverse complement strand
TGGGTGATGGTCGATGCGCGGCTGGCCATGTGCTAGCCGTGCCGCCGATGCGCGACGGCGACCGCGACGGCCATCCGGCGCTCGTGCGAGATCGAGACACTGACCTCGTCGAGATCCAGGTCGCGGCACGCGCGGCCGCGCGAGCATGCAGCGTCACCTGTGGCGCGCCGGCGCGATTGGGGAGGATCTCGATCTCGCGCCAGCCGACGCCGCGCACGCCGAGCCCGAGTACCTTGCTGATCGCCTCCTTCGCGGCCCATCGCCCCGCGATGCGCTCGACCCTCCGACCGCAGTACCACTGCTCGTGCTCGGTGAGCACGCGTTCGCGGAATCGATCCGGAAAGCGCGCGAGGACGGCCACCACGCGATCGATATCGCACAGGTCGATCCCGATCTCATGGCGGCTCATGACAGGACGCGCGAGAGCGCTATTCGACCGTGACCGACTTGGCCAGGTTCCGCGGCTGATCAACATCGGTGCCGCGTGCCACCGCCATCTCGTACGCCAGCAACTGGAGCGGGAGCACGGCAATCACCGGGCTGATCGCCTCGGGCGTCTCCGGCACGTAGATCACGTCGTGCGCGTAGCGATCGATCTGATCGTCACCCACGGTGGCGATGGCGATGATTGGCGAGGACCTTGCGCGGGCCTCTGCCACGTTGCTGACCACCTTCTCGTAGATGGCCCCTTTTGTCGCGATCGCCACGAGCGGCGTCTCGGGGTCGAGCAGCGCGATCGGCCCGTGCTTCAGCTCGCCGGCGGCGTGACCCTCGGCGTGGATGTAGCTGAGCTCCTTGAGCTTCAGGGCGCCCTCCATCGCGATCGGATACCCGACACCGCGACCGATGAAGATGAAATCGCGCACCTTCGAATAGCGCTGCGCGAGCTTCTTGATCTGCGGCGCAAGCTTCAGCGTTTCAGCTGCGAGGCGCGGCAGACTGCGCAGCGACTGGCCATACGTGCGCAGTTGGGTCGCCGAAAGTGTGCCCCGCGCGCGCGCAAGGTGCAGCGCGATCAACTGGAGGACGAGCACCTGGGTCACGAAGGCCTTCGTGCTGGCCACCGCGACCTCCGGACCCGCCTGGAGATAGCAGACGGCATCGGCCTCGCGCGTGATGGCACTGCCGACGACGTTGGTGACGACGATGACGAGCGCGCCGCTCTCCTCGGCCATCTTGAGCGGGGCAAGGGTATCCGCCGTCTCGCCCGATTGGCTCACACCGATGACCAGCGTGCGCTCGTCGATCGGAGGTGGGCTGTACCGCATCTCCGACCCGACCTGCATCGTGGCGGGCAGACCTGCCCATTCCTGGATCAGGTACGCAGCCACGTGCGCTGCGTAGCTGGCCGTTCCACAGCCGACCACGTACACGCGCTCGATGCTGGCGAGCCGATCGGCGATGGCATCCAGCTCGGTCAGCGTCACCTCCCCGCGGGAAGTCACTCGTCCCCGCAGGCTCTCCTGGATGGCGTGTGGCTGCTCGTAGATCTCCTTGAGCGTGAAGTGCGGGAATCCGCCCTTCTCGGCTGCCTCGATGGTCCAGTGGATCTCGGTCACATCGCGCTCGACCGCGCTTCCGTCGAGCGACAGGATTCGTGTCCCGTTCGCCGTCACGTCGGCGATGTCGCCCTCGTGCAGGATCACCACCCGCTTCGTGTGCTTCAGGATGGCCGGGACATCACTGGCCAGAAAGCCCTCCCCGTCGCCAAGCCCGACGATGAGCGGCACGTTCATGCGAGCACCCACGATGCGGTCCGGATGATCGGTATGCATGACGCCGATGGCGTACGCCCCACGCACCTCGTTGAGTGCCTCACGGACCGCCTCCACCAGGTCGCCCCGATACTTCGTCTCGACCAGGTGGGCAAGGACCTCGGTATCGGTCTCCGAGCTGAACCGATGGCCTTCGGCTGCGAGGCGCGCCTTGATCTCGGCGTAGTTTTCGATGATGCCGTTGTGGATGAGCGCCAGCTTGCCGCTGCAATCGGTATGCGGATGCGCGTTCACGTCATTCGGGCTGCCATGCGTCGCCCAGCGCGTATGACCGATGCCGGGTTGACCCGCCGGGGCATCACCGTTGAGGTGCTCGGTCAAGTTCTTGAGCTTGCCGGCCTTCTTCTCGATGAAGACTTGCCCGTCATCGGTGAGCACCGCGATTCCAGCAGAGTCGTATCCCCGATACTCGAGGCGGCGCAGCCCCTCGATCAGGATGGGAGCCGCGTCACGTGGCCCGACGTAGCCGACGATGCCGCACATAAGTCCTCCTCGCCGGCGCCCGGCGTCAGTTCAATCGTGCCTCTGCGAGAGCCGCCAGCTCCCGGGCAATTTCGTCGATCTCGCCGGCGTCGTCACCCTCGACCATGATCCTGATCTTCGGCTCCGTGCCGGACGGGCGAACCAGCACTCGTCCGCGCTCCCCCATCTTCGCCGTGGCGCGCATAACTGCGCTGGCGAACTCCGGATCCGACTCCCAGACATCGCGATCGCGGGCGGCTGAGTTTATCATCACCTGCGGAAGCCTCGGAATGCGCGCGGCGAGCTCTGACAGTGGCGCCCGGGCCGTCCTCATGGCACGTACGAGCTCGATGCCGGTCAACAGCCCATCGCCGGTCAGGGCACGGTTGCGGAAGATGATGTGGCCGGACTGCTCACCACCCAGGGCGGCGTCCTCGCGCTCCATTGCCTCGAACACATTCCGATCTCCGACCGCGGTCACGACCATCCTGCCTCCGGCCTGCGTGATGGCGCGCTGAAGCCCGCCGTTGCTCATGACGGTCGCTACCAAGACGTTGTTGCGCAGCGTGCCGGCGGTGAGCATCTCGAGAGCACAGATGCCCATCACCGCGTCGCCGTCCACCAGGCTGCCGCGCTCGTCGACCGCAATGAGCCGATCCGCGTCACCGTCGAAGGCGAGACCGATCTCCAGGCCGGATGCCGCGACGGTCTCGGCCAGCCGCTCCGGGTGTGTCGACCCACAGCCGTCGTTGATATTCGAGCCATCCGGCGCGTCGAACAGGACCGTGACCTCGGCGCCGAGTGATCGAAACAGGTCGGGTGCGATGACCGCGGCCGAGCCGTTCGCGCAATCGATCCCAAGGCGCAATCTGACGAACGCCTCACCGGCAACGTCTTCCAACGTACGCCGGTACGTCTCGATCGCGCCACCATCAGGTCGCAGGAGCCCGAGCTCGTGATTCGGTCGTGTCGGGATCGCGACGGGATCGTCGATCAGGCGCTCGAGGTCGGCCTCGACGTTGTCAGCGACCTTGCGTCCGCCTGCCACGACCTTGAGCCCGTTGTCGCGGGCCGGGTTGTGGGAGGCCGAGACCATGACGCCGGCAGCAAACGCCGGGTCGGCGCTGGCGTGCACGAGGCACGGCGTGGTGACGATGCCGAGATCGACCACATCGGTCCCCGTGGCGACGAGTCCGGCACCGAGCGCCGCGCCGAGCATCTCGCCGGAGCGACGCGGGTCACGGCCGAGCACGACGGAGCGCCCCGGTCCACCAAAGCGGTGGCCAACTGCCCGTCCGAGCGCGAGCGCAAGATCAGCCGTGACGTCCACCCCGACCTCGCCACGAATACCATCGGTCCCAAAGCGGCGACCCATCTATGGCTCGGGCGTCGTGGTCGGCTCGGGCGTGGCGGTCGGCTCGGGCGTGGCGGGCTCTTCGATCACGACCGGAATGATGCCCGGGCTGATCATGAGCAGCTCAACCCCGTCCGGCAGTCCGACGATGGCAGGCGTCAGGCTGTGCGCCCCCGCGGCAAGGCCAGTGGCGTCGACGATCGGCGTCAGGTCACCGGCCGAGAGCTGCGCCAGCACCTCGCCGGGCCCCTCGATCGTCACCGACACCTGTTCCAGGCCTGGCAGACACGCGTTGTCACCGGCGTTCTGACACACCACGCCCACTACGAAAGTGCGGCTCGATACCGATGGCACGATCGTGGCGATGACATCGACCAGCGGCGCGTCGCCGGACTCGAGCCGGGTGCCGTCGGGAAGGATGAGTTGCGCTTCGAATTCCTCGGTGCTCGACGCCCCGTCGATGCTGAGCGGCTCGGTCAGGATCTCGGTGATACCGGTGAGCGCATCGGGGAGGCCACGCAGCGTGACGAACGGCGGATCAATGCTCAACGAAGAGAGCGCGAATCCTGGAGCCGGGGTGCCAGAGATATCCGGCCGAATCGGGACGGTCTGGGTGGTTTCGGTGAACCGCACGTCGACCTGGACCGAGATCGTCTCGGGCTCGATGTCGATCAGGCCGGCGCCGACCTCCTGACCCGTCACGTCGACGGCGACGAGGTTGACCGGATTGTTGAAGTCGATGCCTGATCCATCGATCCGGATGCGTGCCACGGCGCGATCGACCAGGCCGACGACCGATGCCGCGCCACGCACCTCGACCTCGTCCTGACT
The DNA here is from genome assembly GCA_013820865.1 of Chloroflexota bacterium. Taxonomy (GTDB): domain Bacteria; phylum Chloroflexota; class Limnocylindria; order QHBO01; family QHBO01; genus JACDBZ01. The sequence goes on along the minus strand of JACDHU010000014.1, from coordinate 11,191 downwards.
CATCACCGGATCGTCCATCTCGAGGCCATCGGGAACGACGCCAGCATCCAGCTCGATCGGTACCGTCTTGGTTTCGAGCTCGTCGATGGCGACGCGCACGTCGGGTGGCTCGACCGACAGGATCTCGATCCCATCCGTCAGCGCAACGACCTCGATGTCGAGCACCTGCACCTCGGGGGCGAGCTCCATTTCGTACTCGGATAGGTCCACAGTCGCCACGAACGCCTGGGCCGCGATCGTTCCGGCCACGTCATTCGACGTGCGATACCTGACCGTGACGGTTCCCACTGCCCCGCTCAGCACCTGTGAGCGGTCCGGTTGATTCACCGCGTCCACGGCGACATCGACCGACGCATCGGTGAACGAGCCGGAGAAGACCAGGCCGGTGTACAGGACGGTGGCGAGCAGGACAGCCGACAGCTTCAGGTGCCAATTGCGCAGCAGAAAACGCATTCCTTCAGTGCCTCACTGGCGGGGTATCGGACGCGGGTGACACGACCCGCGCCTCGGGATCGATCGGCTCGTCCGTCTCATTCCGACCAGCGCCGACCTGCCAGCGCCCATCGAGCGAGCGGCGCAGGAACGGCACGGCCCGTCGAGGAGCCTGCGGCCGGATGAGGTTGAAGATGCGGCGCCGAAGTTGCTGCTCCGTCAGGTTGCGCTCGATTCGACCTCGGACGACCAGGCTGATCGAGCCGGTCTCCTCGCTGACCACGATCACGATCGCGTCAGTCTGCTCGCTGATGCCGATGGCAGCTCGGTGACGGGTGCCGTAGCGCTCGGAGTCCAAGACGTTCTGGCTCAAGGGAAGCAGCACACCGGCGGAGCTGATCTTCTCGCCCGAGATGACGACCGCGCCATCATGAAGTGCCGTTCCACGGTAGAAGATCGTCACCAGCAACTCGGCCCGCAGGTCGGCGTGAATCGGAACGCCGGACTCGGAGGCGAGGTCCTGGAGGCCGGTCTCACGCTCCAGCGCGATGAGTGCTCCATGGCGCGACCCAGCGAGGATCCGCGCGGCGCGGCTGATCTCCCGAGCGACGCGCTCAGCACCGGCAACCTCCGAGCTCACGAAGAAGCGGTTCACGCTGCCAATGCGGCCGATCTGCTCGAGCCCGCGGCGCAGCTCGGGCTGGAAGACGACGACCACCGCGAACAGCCCGACTACCGCGGCCGTCTCCATCAAACGGCGCAGGAGCTCGAAGCCGAACAGGATTGCCGCCAGATACACCAGGTACAGGATCGACAGGCCGATGACGATCCGCACCGCACGCGTGCCACGAATCAGGATGAAGAGCCAGTAGATGACGAGCGCCACCAGCCCGATGTCGATGATCGCCGTCGGGCTGCCCTGAAGATAGTTGTCGAAGAATTCGCGAATCGTGTCGATCACGATGCTGCGTTCTGCGATGCATGGTGCGGCAAGGACACCGATGATACCAAAGAGCCCCGACGTTCCCGCCGGAGCTCATCGGTCGTCGTGCGCGATCAGTGGGTCAGCGCTTCGTGTACTGGGGTGCCTTACGAGCACGCTTGAGGCCGTACTTCTTGCGCTCCTTGGCACGCGGATCCCGGGTCAGCAGACCGGCCCCGCGAAGCGCGGCGCGGGCGTTGGGATGCGCGGCCAGCAGGGCGCGTGCGATACCGTGTCGGATGGCGCCGGCCTGGCCCGAGACCCCGCCACCCGAGACCAGCACGCTGGCGGAATAGCGGCCCTCCGTCTCGGTCACCCGAAACGGAAGCAGGATCGCGCCCTTTGGAGATGCGCCGCCGAAATATTCGGTCGCCGGCTTACCGTTGACGATGACACTGCCATCGCCCGGAAGCAGACGGACCCGCGCGACCGCGGTCTTGCGCCGACCGGTTCCGTAGACGTAGTTCGTGCTCACGTTCGATCCTTCCTCATCACAGCTCGACCGTGGACGGCTGCTGCGCCTGGTGCGGGTGTTCCGCGCCCTTGTAAACCTTCAGCTTCTTGAACATCGCGCGCCCGAGACGGTTCTGAGGCAGCATGCCCTTCACCGCGCGCTCGATGACGAGCTCGGGCTTGCGCTCGAGCAGGATGCCGAGCTTCTCCTCTCGGAGGCCGCCCGGGTAGTTGGAATGGCGGAAGTAGCTCTTCTGCTTCAGCTTATCGCCGGTCACGCGGATCTTGGCGGCATTGAGAACCACGACGTGGTCCCCGGTGTCGAGATGCGGCGAGTAGATCGGCTTGTGCTTGCCCTCCAGCAGGGTGGCGATGCGCGTCGCCAACCGGCCGAGGGTCTGGTCGGTCGCATCGACGACCCACCAACTGTGCTCGATCTCGCTCGCCTTCACGGCATAGGTCTTCACGTTGAGCTCTCCGGCTTCCGTTGGTCTGCCGCGGCCGGGCCATCTGACGCCGCCGCCGTTGATTGCTTTGCCATTGGTTGATTAATTTGTCCGGCTGATGGATAGATCACACGCTCCAGGGTCAGCCCCTGCGCCGGCGCCGCCCGCCCATCGAGGGCACGCGCTTGTCCGGCGAGGATCCGATCGACCTCGCTGATCGCCAGGCGTCCGCGCCCGACGGCCAGGAGAATCTCGACGATGCTGCGCACCATCCGACGCAGGAACGAGTCGCCCGTCGCGCGAACCTCCACGAGGTCTCCGCGACGCGTCACTCGCACCTCGGCGAGGTGCCGCACCGTCCGGCCGTGCTGATGGCTTCCGAGGGACGCGAAGTCGCGCTCCCCGACCATCCGCTCCGCAGCCGCCCGCATGGCGGTCACGTCCAGCCGATCGTTGATCTCGAGCGTTCGATGCCGCTCCAGCGGCCGCACGGCTCCATTCATCAGGATCCGGTAGCGATAGACGCGCCAGCGCGCATCCCGCCGCGGATCGAAGCCTTTGGCCGCTGATCGAAGTGATCGCACCGCCAAGTCGTGCGGCAGGACGGCATTCAGCCGTCTCCGCAGGTCGGCCAAGCTGTCTCCATCCCCGCGAAAGCGGTGAGGAAGGCAGAACGCCGCGACCTGGCCAGTGGCATGCACCCCGGCATCGGTTCGCCCGGCAAGTCGGACCTGCGTCCGCTCGCCCATCAGCCTGTTAAGCGCCTCTTCCAGCTCCCCCTGCACGGTCCGAGCATCTGGCTGGACCTGCGAGCCGGCAAAGGCTGTTCCGTCGTATTCGATCACCGCTCGCAGCACGCGCTGCACGCTGCCGGTCACCGAGAACGTCGGTGTTGTCATGGCTCGTCCGCGTTAGACGAGCTCGATCTGTACCATCGGTGCGGCGTCACCCAGCCGCTGTCCGATCTTGACGATGCGCGTGAACCCCGATGGACGATCCGCGTACTTGTCCGCGATCTCGCCCAGGAGCTTGTCGACGATCAGCGGCTCGTGCGGCATCTTGCTCACAAGCTGCCGGCGGGCGTGAAGGTCGCGACGCTTGGCAAGCGTGATCATCCCGTCGACGAGGCCGCGAACCTCCTTGGCCTTGGCCTCGGTGGTGGTGACCTTCTCATAGCGGATGATCGAGACCGCGAGGTTGCCGAGCATCGACATGCGGTGAGCATGCTGACGGCTCAGCTTGCGACCTGCGATCCGGTGCGGCATCCCTCTAGGCCTCCCGGTCGAGCTCGGCCGCAGCCGCCTCGTCCAACTCGGCCGAGGCGGGAAGATCCGACTCGTCGGTGCTCATCGATGTCGCATCGGAGCTGATGAAGCCACGAAGCGCGAGGCGCTCCTTGAGCTCGTCGAGGCTCTTCTGACCGAAGTTACGCATGCGCAGAAACTCGTCATCGGACAGAGACAGCACCTGCCCGACCTTCGTGATGCTGTTGCGCTTGAGCGAATTGTACGCCCGCATCGGCAGGTCAAGCTCTTCGATGGGAGCGTCGAGCATATTCGCCGCGGGCGCCGACACGCTTGTCTCGCCACCAGGGACGGACGGACGCCCGATCTCGGCGAACCGACCGAACTCGCGAACGAGGATATCTGCGGCCTGGCTCAGGGCCGATTGGGCGGTGGTCGTGCCATCGGTCTCGATCTCGAAGGTGAGCTTGTCGTAGTTCGTCATCTGGCCGACGCGGGTCTTCTCGACCTGGTAATTGGCGCGACGCACCGGCGAGAAGATGGCATCGACCGGCACGACGCCGATGGCCATGTCCTCGGTGTGCTCGGCGGGGCGATAGCCCATGCCGGTCTCCACGATCAGGTCCATCTCGATGGACCCCGAGTCGGAATCAAGGGTCAGCAGGACAAGGTCCGGATTCACGATCTCGACATCGGCGGACTCACCGATATCGGCGGCGGTGACCGGACCGGCGCCATGCTTGACGAGTTTGAGCGTGAGGGCATGACGAGCAAAGGAGCGGAGGCGCAGCTTCTTGACGTTCAGGACGATCTGCGTAACGTCTTCCTTGACGTTCTCGATCGTGCTGAACTCGTGGAACACGCCATTGATCTGGATGCTGGTCACGGCAGCTCCCTCGAGGGAGCTGAGCAGGACGCGACGGAGGGAGTTGCCCAGGGTGACGCCGTAGCCCTCCTGGAGCGGAGTGACCTCAAAGCGGCTGAGATTTGCCTCCGCGTGCACCTCGTCGATGCGCGGGGTCGGGGGCGGCTCAGGCTGCTGCGGCTGAGGTGTCTCGAGTTCGATCATGAGTGGAAAGTTGACTCCTAGCGCGAGTAGTACTCGACGACGAGCTGCTCGTTGAACTCGAGCGGCATCTGCTCGCGCGCCGGTTCGGCGAGAACGGTGCCCGACAACTTCGTCGGATCAACGCTCACCCATTCGGGGATCTGGGCCGCCTTCATCGTCTCGGGGGCCATCTTGAAGTACTCGCGGCTGCGACGGCCGTCGCGGACCTCGATACGGTCACCGATCTTCGTCCCGAAGCTCGCGACGTTCGTCGGACGACCGTTGACGGCAAAATGGCCATGCGTGACGAGCTGGCGCGCCTGGGCGCGGCTCGACGCGAAGCCCATGCGATACACGGCGTTGTCGAGCCGCATCTCGAGCATCCGGAGCAGGTTCTCCCCGGTCATGCCCTTGCGCTGCTCGGCCTTCTCGAAGTAATTGCGGAACTGGCGCTCCAGCACCGAATAGCTCTTGCGCACCTTCTGCTTCTCGCGCAGCTGGAGGCCATACTCGCTCACCTTGCGACGACGCATGGTGTTCATGCCCGGCGGTGTGCTGCGGCGCTCGAAGGCGCACTTGCGGCTGTAACATCGGCTGCCTTTGAGGAAGAGCTTCAAACCTTCCCGGCGGCAGATGCGGCAGACCGCATCGGTATAACGTGCCATATCGATCCCTCTCTCTAAACCCTGCGCCGCTTCGGCGCTCGGCAGCCGTTGTGCGGGATCGGCGTCACGTCGGTGATGGCGGTGACCTCGAGACCGGCCGTCTGAAGCGAACGAATCGCCTGCTCACGGCCGCCTCCGGGCCCCTTCACGAAGACCTCGACGTGACGCATGCCGTGCTCCATCGCGCGGCGCGCGGCCAGCTCGGCCGCCTGCGACGCGGCGAAGGGCGTGCTCTTCCGAGAGCCCTTGATGCCGACCAGCCCCGCGCTGCCCCAGCTGATGACGTTGCCGGTGGTGTCAGTGATCGTCACCATCGTGTTGTTGAACGTCGACTGGATGTGCGCGTGCCCCACCGGCACGTTCTTTCGCTCGCGCTTCTTACCGCGCTGAGTGCGCTTACGCTCTACCATGGAACTCCCGTTACTTCTTGCGGCGCACGCCGACCGTCTTCTTGACGCCTCGACGTTGTCGCGCGTTCGTCTTCGTACGCTGCCCGCGGACCGGCAGATTGCGCCGATGACGGAGGCCCCGGTATGAACCGATCTCCATCAGGCGCTTCACATTCATGCTGACTTCGCGGCGGAGGTCGCCCTCCACCTTGAACTGACGATCGACCACCTCGCGGAGGCGGTTGACCTCTTCCTCGGTCAGGTCGCGCACCCGCGTGTCCGGTGACACGTTGGCGGCGCTGATGGCCTTGGTGGCCGAGGTCAGGCCGATGCCATGGATATACGTGAGGCTGATGATCACTCGCTTGTCGCGAGGGATGTCGACGCCGGCGATACGTGCCACGATCTTCCTACCCCTGCCGTTGCTTATGCTTGGGAACGACGCAGATAACCATCACCACGCCGGAGCGCTTGATGACCTTGCAGCGCTCGCAGCGGGGCTTGACGGATGCAGAAACTTTCATCTCATCCTGTATGTGATCCGACCCCGGGTGAGGTCATATGGGCTGAGCTCAACACGGACCGTGTCGCCTGGCAGGATGCGGATGAAGTTCTGGCGCAGCTTCCCGGAAATGTGAGCGAGCACCTCGTGCCCGTTCTCCAGGCGCACCTTGAACATCGCGTTGGGCAGAGGCAGAATCACTTCTCCCTCGACCTCAATGGCATCCTTCTTTGGCAAGCGACACGCACCTCGGTTCGGCGTTGAATACTTGGAAATGGGTCTGACACACGAAAAGGCCGCCGCACAGGGCGACCCACGGAACGGAGAGTATACGCCTGCCGACCTGAACGTGCAACGACCGAGGCGGGTGCCTGCCACCACCGGTTTTCACTGGTTTGCATCGGGTGCACGCGTTTCACGCTAGTTCGCATCGGCGCAGACCGTCAGCAGCTCAGGACCGTCAGCGGACACCGCGATCGTGTTCTCGAAGTGGGCCGAGAGGGCGCCATCCGCGGTTCGCACGGTCCAACCATCATCCGCCACGCGGACATCGTCGCCACCGAGGTTGAACATCGGCTCGATGGCGAAGCACATGCCCGCCTCGACCAGCATCCCGGCTCCCGGCCGGCCGTAATTCGGAACCTGCGGCTCCTCGTGCATGGCCCGGCCGATGCCGTGGCCGACGAACGGACGCACGATGCCGTAGCCATGCTCATGCGCCACGGATTCGATGGCGTGGCCGATGTCGCCCAGATGGTTGCCCGGCACGGCCGCCGCGATCCCGGCCTCCATGCCGCGCCGCGTCGCGTCGATCAGTTGTTGCACTCCGTGCGGCACCGACCCTACCGTCCACGTCCGCGCGCAGTCGGCGTGCCAGCCGTCCACGATGCAGCCGATGTCGATGCTCACGAGATCGCCCGTGACCAGGCGCCGACGCGGCGACGGAATGCCGTGGACCACTTCGTCGTTGACGCTGGCACAGATCACGCCGGGAAACGGCGGATTGCTCCCATACCCCTTGAATGACGACGTGGCGCCGGCGTCGCGGATCATGCGCGCGGCAATCTCGTCAAGCTCCCCGGTCGTCATGCCGTCGCGAAGCTCCGCCTCGAGAACATCCAGGATGCCGGCCAGGATCCGGCCGGCCGCGCGCATGCGCTCGATCTCGACCGGTCGCTTGATGGTCACCGCGCTGGCGCCCCGCGTGCCCACGCCGTCAGCTCCGGATGCGCGCGCCGACGCGCGACAGGATCGATGCGGTCACGGCATCGATCGGCTGGGTGCCGTCGAGGTGGTCGACGATGCCGGATCCCTCGTAGTGGTCGACGACCTGGAGCATCGGCGGGACCTGGCGCTCAAGTCGAGCGCGGACGACCTCGGGTCGATCATCGTCGCGCTGGCGCAATTGCGCGCCGTCCTTGTTGCACACCCCGGCCGTCCGTGGCGGGTCCGTGATGGCGTGGTACGGGGTGCCGCACTGCGGACACACCCAGCGGCCCGCCACACGACGCACGAGCTCCTCGGTCGGCACTTCGATCGAGATCACGCGCCGAATCCGCTCGCCCTGGGCAGCCAGCGTCTCGTCGAGCGCGGTCGACTGGCCGACGGTCCGCGGGAAGCCGTCCAGGATGGCGCCCCGCGCGGCACCCGGTCGCGCCAGCTCCTCCATGAACATGCCGATCGTCGTTTCGTCCGGCACGAGCTCGCCGCGCTCCATGTACCCACGCGCCTCTTCGCCGAGGGGCGTGCCGGCGGCCATCGCCGCGCGGAACAGGTTGCCCGACGCAAGGTGCGGTATCCCGAGTTCGCGCGAAAGGATCGAGGCCTGAGTGCCCTTGCCGGCGCCAACGGCACCGACGAGCAGCAGGATCAGCCGCTCGTCGGCCACATCGGGCTCGAGAGGGGCAGAAGCCGTCACCGAATGAAGCCTTCGTAGTTGCGCATCATCATCTGCGCCTCGAGCTGTTTCAGGGTCTCGACCACGACGCTGACCATGATCAGGATGCTCGTCCCGAGAAGCTGGAGGTTGCTGGTGCCGGGGATGAACGCCGAGACGATGAATGGCAGAACGGCGATGGTCCCCAGGAACAGGGCGCCGCCCAGCGTGATCCGATTCGTGACGCGTCCCAAGAATTCCTCGGTCGGCTTGCCCGGACGGATGCCCGGGATGAAGCCGCCGTTCTTGCGCAGGTAGTCGGCGGTCTGATCCGGCCGGAACTGGAACGCGGTATAGAAGTAGGTGAAGAACACGACCAGCAGGAAGTACAGCGTCCCGTACAGCGGAATATTGTCCTGGCCGTTGAGGTTCTCGGTGATGAAGATGGCCGAGTTCCGCACCCAGTCGATGTCGCTCGTCGCGAAGTACGTGGCGATCTGTGCCGGGAAGAGCAGGATGCTCACCGCGAAGATGATCGGGATGACGCCCGCCATCGTCACCTTGAGCGGCAGGTACTGCGTCTGGCCCTGGTACATGCGACGGCCGCGAACGCGAGACGCGTATTGCACCGGGATGCGGCGCTGGCCCTCGTTGATGAACACGACGGCCGCGACGACCACGATCGACACGATGATGTACGGGATGAGGCGCGCGAGCGCATCGGGACCGCCGATGATCGGGCCGATCTGGAGCGGCACGCTTGCCACGATGCCGGCGAAGATGATGAAGCTGATGCCGTTGCCGATGCCCTTCTCGCTGATGAGCTCGCCGAGCCACATGAGCAGGATCGTGCCGGCGGTGAAACTGAGAAGCAGGCTCAACGTCTCCAGGCTGAAGAGCGGATTGGCCGGAATGACGCTGTTCGAGCTCAGCAGCACGCTGATGCCGTAGCCCTGCGCAAAGGAGAGCGGCACCGTCAGCAGTCGCGTGTACTGGTTGAGCTTGTTACGGCCGAATTCACCTTCCCGTGACAGCTCCTCGAGCGCCGGGATCACGCCGCGCATCAGCGTCATGATGATGCTGGCGTTGATGTAGGGGTTTACGCCCAGGCCGATGATCGAGGCGGCCGCCAAACCACCACCCGAGAAGATGTTCAGGATCCCGAGCAGCGGGTTGTCCGTGAACAGGTCGGCCAGGGCCTCCGTGTTCACGTTCGGGACCGGGACGTTCGTCAACGCCCGGAAGATCAGCAGGATCCCGAGCGTGAAGAGCAACTTGCGCCGGATGTCCGGCGCGCGGAAGGCGTCGAGGACCGTCTCGATCAAGCCGGGGACTCGCTTTCGGCTTCGGTTGCCTCCGTGTCGCGGTCAGGTTCAGTTGGTTCGGCCGCGGCCTCTGCCACCGGCGTCGAGGCGGCAGCGCCGGAACGGGCCTCTGCCGCTCGGCGACCGCGGGCCTTACGGCCCTTGGTGCGCTTGGCAGCCTCGGCCTCGGCCTTCGCCTCTGCCTCGGGGTCAGCCGGCGCGTTGTCCGGCCAGGTCAGGCGCTGTACGGTGCTGCCGGCAGCGGCAAGCTTGTCGAGCGCCGACTTGCTGAAGGCGTGGGCATGGATCGTGATCCCCTTCGGCGCGTCGCCGACTCCGAGGATCTTGACCGGCAGCTTCGTGTCGCGGATCAGGCCATCGTGCGCCAGCACGTCGGGCGTGACGAGGGTTCCCTTTTCGACGTCGACGAGCTTGCCCAGGTTGAACGGGGCATACGCGACGCGAAAGCGGTTCTTGAAGCCATGGAGCTTCGGGGTCCGGATATGAAGCGGCGTCTGACCACCCTCGAACCATGCAGGAAGGCTCCCGCCGGCTCGCGACTTCTGACCCTTCGTGCCACGTCCCGCAGTCTTGCCACGGCCGGAGCCGTGGCCGCGGCCGACGCGGCGGGACGGCTTGTTTGACCCGGGCGCCGGGTGCAGGTCGTGGAGCTTCACGTGGTTTCCTCTTCCTTGGCCGATGCGCCCGCGGCTCCCGCCGGCTCCTCGACTGCGAGGAGGAAGGCGACGCGACGCAGCATGCCGCGGTTCTCGGGGGTGTCGGCAATCTCGACCGTCTGGTTGATCCGATGCAGGCCGAGCGCGCGGATCGTTCCACGCGCCGCTGCCCGGTGGCCGATGACCGATCGGATCTGGGTGACCTTGATCATCGTGGAGTTGCCTTTAGCGACCACGTCCACCTCCCGGCCCGGAGTTCATCGGCTCGCGACGCTCCGGGATCTCGTGTGGTGTTCGCGCCAGCTCGGCGCCGCGCTTGCCGAGCAGCTGCTCGGCCGTACGACCCCGAAGCGCGGCGATCTCGTCCGCGGATCGAAGCGCCGCGAGGCACTCGATGGTGGCGCGCACGACATTGATCGGGTTCGTCGAACCCTGTGCCTTGCTGAGCAGGTCACGGATGCCGGCCGCCTCGACAACCGAGCGCACCGAACCACCGGCGATGACGCCGGTGCCGGCGCTGGCCGGCTTGAGCATCACCTTCGAAGCTCCGAAGTGACGGTGCACTTCGTGCGGGATGGTCGTGCCGACCAGTGGCACCTTGATCAGGTGCTTCTTGGCATCCTCGACGCCCTTGCGGATCGACTCCGGCACTTCGCCAGCCTTGCCGATGCCCGCGCCGACGGTGCCGTTGCCATCTCCGACGACCACCACCGCGCTGAAGCTGAAGCGACGCCCACCCTGGACGACCTTCGCGACGCGATTGATCTGGACGACCTTCTCTTCCAGGTTGAGCTTGGACGGATCGATCCGTGCCATGCGCTATCTCCTCTCGCTACAGGTTGAGGCCGCCCTCGCGGGCACCCTCGGCGAGCGAGCGGACCCGCCCATGATATTGATACCCGCCCCGGTCGAGGACAACGGCGCTGACGCCTGCCGCCTTCGCGCGCTCGGCGACCGCCAGCCCGACCGCCTTCGCGACCTCGACCTTGCTGTCGCCGGTCAGATCGGCCTCTTGGCTGGAGGCAGCCGCCAGCGTTCGGCCGGTCTTGTCGTCGATGACTTGGCAATAGATGAATTTCGCGCTGCGGAAGACCGACAGGCGCGGGCGCTCGGTGCTGCCGGCGATACGGAGCCGGAGTCGCGCGTGGCGCTTGCGACGTCGGGCGTCGCGCG
>JACDHU010000164.1 GCA_013820865.1 Chloroflexota bacterium | reverse complement strand
GCGCACGCGGGAGCGGATTCTGCCTGCTCAACAACGTGGCCATCGCGGTCGCCGGATTGCGTGCCTCTGGCGCCGCGCGCGTCGCCATCGTCGACTGGGACGTGCACCACGGCGATGGCACCCAGGCCATCTTCGGGGCTGATCCGGACGTCTGCTACGCCTCCACGCATCAGTTTCCGTTTTACCCGGGGACCGGTGCCCGCGCCGAGCGCGGCGTTGGGTCCACGCACAATCGACCACTTGTGGCGGGGAGCGGCGACGAGGAGTTCGTCGATGCGTGGCTGTCGGAGCTCCTTCCGGCCATCGAAGCGTTTGATCCTGCGGCCATCCTCGTGTCGGCCGGATACGATGCCCATCGGGCTGATCCGCTGGCGCAGCTCGAAGTGACCGAGGTCGGGTATGCCACCGTCGCGCGCGAGCTTGGCGCACTCAGCCGCCGCCTCGGCCTGACCGGAGTGGCACTGACCCTGGAGGGTGGCTACGACCATGAAGCGTTGCAAGCTTCGACCGAAGCCACGGTCGCGGGCATCCTGGCGGGCCGAGAGGCGCGTTGAGGCGCGGTTATACTCGAACGGTGGCCGAACCCGCACCGACCGTGACCGATGCAGCCGATCCGCCCAGGGAGGGAAACACCTCGACGCCTGTCGAGTCAGAGCACTTCCTCGTCATCAGTGGCCTATCCGGCGCCGGAAAGAGCCAGGCGAGCAAACTATTCGAGGACCTCGGGTACTTCTGCATCGACAATCTGCCTCCGGCACTGCTCGATGATTTCCTCGAGCTCCGGCGCCTCGGTTCGGATCGATACCGCCGCGCGGCGCTCGTCCTCGACATTCGAGCGGGGGACCCGGCCCCGGCAATCGAACGAGCCGCATCGGCCCTGGCGGCCGATGGTTCGCAGCTGGAGCTCATTTTTCTCGAGGCCACGGACGCCAGCCTTGTCAGCCGCTTCAGCGAGACGCGGCATCGGCACCCGCTCGAGGCAACGCGCAGCGGCGTCCAGGCCAGCATCGCCGAAGAGCGTCGGCGCCTCGCGAGCACCCGCGAGATGGCGGACCACGTGGTCGATTCGAGCGGTCTCTCCATCGGTCAGCTCAAGGACCGCCTCTTTGCGATCGTGCCGCGCGGGACAGAGCGCCAGGACCTGCGCATCGACATCGTCACCTTCGGGTTCAAGTACGGGATCCCGCTCGAGGCCGATCTCGTCTTCGATGTCCGCTTCCTGACCAATCCGTACTGGGATCCCGAGCTCAAGCCGCTCTCCGGTCTCGAGCAGCCGGTGCGCGACTTCGTCTTGAGGCAGCCGACGGCGGATCGGTTCCTGGAGCTGGTGGTCGAGCTGCTCGCGTTGACTGCGCCGGCTTACCGAGTCGAGGGAAAGGAACAGCTGCGCGTGGCGTTGGGTTGCACGGGCGGCTATCACCGCTCGATCGCGCTGGCCGAAGAGCTGGCGAAGCGCCTTGGGCCGATGGAGGATGCGACTGTCCGCGTATTTCATCGCGAGCTTGAACGATGAACCGTCGGCGGCTGCCGCGCTGGCTGTACCCCGGCATGCGCGTCAAGCGCTGGCTCGTGCTCCTGTTGGCGGGGATCGCCATCCTCGGCCTGGGAGCCGCGATCTACATTCGGGATCTGTATCGCGCCACCAACGCCGACGAGATCGAGGTCGTGTACTGGCTGACCGGAGCATGGCTGGAACCGCAGATTCGCGCCCTGTTGGTCGCGGGCTTCGGAGTGCTGCTCACCGGCATCGGTCTGTGGGGCCTGGCGCGCTCGGTGATCTCGCCCTTCGTGGCCCGTGGCGACAGCGTCATGGAGGTCCTCTACACGAAGCGGTACCTGGCGCGCGGTCCACGCATCGTGGCGCTCGGCGGCGGGACCGGGCTGTCGACCCTGCTGCGCGGCCTGAAGGGGTACAGCGCGAATATCACGGCCGTGGTGGCGGTCGCCGATGACGGCGGCAGCAGCGGACAGCTGCGACGGCAGCTCGGCATTGTTCCGCCGGGTGACATCCGGAACTGTATCGCGGCATTGGCCGATGCCGAGCCGCTGATGACGCAGCTCATGCAGTACCGATTCCCGGCGGGTTCGGGCCTCGACAACCACGCATTTGGGAACCTGTTCATCGCCGCGATGACCGCGGTCACCGGCGACTTCGAGGAGGCCGTGCGCGAATCGAACCGGGTGCTCGCGGTGCGCGGCCAGGTCCTGCCCGCGACGAGCGTGCCGCTGAACCTCTCCGCGCGCCTCGCGTCCGGACGGCAGATCTGGGGTCAGTCGGGCATCACCACGGCCGAAGAGCCGATCGACCAGGTCTTCATCGAGCCGGGCGACGTGCGAGCCAACGGCGAGGCCATCGAGCGCATGCTCGAGGCGGACATGATCGTCATCGGGCCCGGAAGCCTGTTCAGCAGCATCCTGCCCAACCTGCTGATCAATGACGTCGCTGATGCGCTCCGCGCCGCTCCAGGGCTGAAGGTCTACGTCTGCAACGTGGCGACGCAGCCGGGAGAGACCGCGAATATGACCGCATCGCAGCATCTTCGCGCGTTGTTCGCCCACGTGGGAGACGACCTGATCGATTGCGTCATCGTCAACCGCGACACGACCGCGCGACGCCCGGAGGGCTGGCTGGCCACGCCGGTCGAGGTCGATGTTCGCCGGCTCGAAGAGCTGCCGGTGGTGATCATCGAGGAGGATGTCATCGACCCGGGCAATGCGCATCGCCACGACCCGGCGAAGCTGGCTGCGGCCCTGATGCGGCTCCACCAGGACGACCGCATCGACCGCTCCCGCCCGCGCCGCGTGTCGCGGCCCGTGTCCCAAGCCTCGTAGGGCCGTGCTCTTCGCCGGCGAAGTCAAGGGAGAGCTCGCGCGTATCCATCCCGCTCGCGCGTGCTGTCGTCGGGCGGAGCTGATCGGGCTGCTGCATGGTGGCTCGGGTTCAACGCTGCGAACGCTGGACCACGCGACGGCGCGCACCGCGGTGCACCTGGCCACGTCGCTGGGGATGTCGGTTGATCCGCCTCGTCCGTCCACCGCGGCGCGGTCGGTTGATCACGCTCGCCATCATCTGCGGGTCGAGCTGGATCCCACGTTGCGCGCCGGCTGGTCGTGGGACGAGGCGCCCATGTGCGACCGCCGCGCATTCCTGCGTGGGGTGCTGTTGGCCAGCGGATCGATCTCGTTCAGCGCATCGGGTCCGCACGTCGAGTTCGTCCTGCGGGCTCAACGGGCGGCCGGGGCACTCCAGGCGTTGCTCGCGGCGCTCGATGTCCGCGCGTTCATCAGTATCCGCCGGGGACGGCACGTGGTCTACCTCAAGGGACAGGAGGAGATCGGTGCGCTGTTTCGGCTGGTTGGCGCGAACCGCGGCGTCCTCGAGCTCGAGACGGCGCGCGTCGGACGCGACATCCATGCGCGTCTCAACCGCCTGCTGAATGCCGAGCAGGCAAACCTGGGGCGGACGGTGCGCGCGGCGCATCGTCAGCTCTCGGCGATCTCGCGCCTCGATGGCGAAGGTCGGTTGGCGAGCCTCGGTGCCGCCCTGCGCGAGACGGCGGCGATTCGGCGACTCATGCCCGACGCCGACCTCGATACCCTTGCCTCCACCCTCGGCGTGAGCCGGTCGGCGGTGAACCATCGGCTGCGCCGAATCGTTGAGCTCGCCACCAATCAGGAGAACTGATGCGCGTCCCCGTTATCGCCGGTAATTGGAAGATGAATCCGACCAGCGCGTCCGAAGCCACCTCGCTGGCTCTCGCCGTCCGTGACGCGGCTGATGGTCTGGCAGGGGTGACGGCGGTGATCTGTCCGCCGACCATCTGGCTGTCGGACGTGCAACGTGCCGTCGGGGCGGGCCGTGTCCACCTTGGCGCGCAGACGATGGCTGCCGATGAGCGGGGGGCGTTCACGGGCGAGACGAGCCCGCTCATGCTGCGTGGGCTTGCCGAGTTCGTGATCATCGGGCACTCGGAGCGCCGACAGTATGATGGCGAGACTGACGAATCCGTCGGACGCAAGGTCGCGAGCGCCGTCGCGCACGGGCTGCGACCGATCGCCGCGGTCGGGGAGCGGGCCGAGGAGCGTCGCTCGGGGGCCACCTCGCACGTGATCGACCGGCAGGTACGTGCCGCGTTGGCCGGGCTGGAGCGCCTGGCCGGGACGGGCCTGGTGGTCGCCTACGAGCCCGTCTGGGCCATTGGGACCGGGGACGCCGCCAGCGGACCGGATGCCCAGGCCGTCGCGGTGCAGATCAGGGCCATCCTGGCCGAGATTGACCCCGAAGCCGCCGACGAGATCCCGATCCAGTACGGGGGCAGCTGCACGCCGGAGAACGCGGCAGCGTACTTCGCACAGCCCGACATCGACGGGGCGCTTGTCGGCGGCGCTTCGCTCAAGGCCGATGCGTTCGCCGCCATCCTCCATGCGGCAGTCGACGCCCCGCGGCACGCATGACAATCGTCCTCGTCGTTCTCGATGGCTTCGGGATCGGCGATGACCCCGAACGGAGTGCTCTGGCGTCCGCGTCCCTGTGGAACTGGAACCGGATGCTGGCCGAATGGCCGCACTGCCGCCTGGAAGCGTCGGGCGAAGCGGTCGGCCTGCCGCCGGGACAGATGGGCAACAGCGAGGTCGGTCACCTCAATCTCGGCGCAGGCTTCCGCGTCCTCCAGGACTTGCCGCGAATTTCCGCAGCCATCGCGGACGGATTGTTCTTCTCCAACGACGTCCTGCTC
>JACDHU010000163.1 GCA_013820865.1 Chloroflexota bacterium | reverse complement strand
ATGTGGGACGTCACGGTCGCCTCCTTTCGTCGCCGCGCTCGGTCACGCGACTGCGGTCGAAGATCGGCGCCAGACGGGTGCGCCCGTTCCGGGTCGAAGGGTTGCAACCCAGTATACGTCGGCTCGTGAGCTCATTGCCCAGCCGCCGTGTGGAGCGGGGGTGGTGCGGTCGGTTCGCGTTGGGTCATATGCCGTCGTGGCAAGCATTAGACGCGAAAGCGTGCCGCGAGCTGCCGGCTGCGAGCGTAACCGAGCACGATCTGGCCTCCATTTGCCGGCAATTGCCCACCGGCACGGCGTATGACCCAATGCGGGTCGCGGTGTGAGCATGTGCCGTCCACAAACCACCCTCAGGCCGGCGAAGAGCTCAACCTCGGGGTGAGGGCCGCCAAAGCTCGCAGGGTGACGTCGATCGGATCTCGGCCAGGTGCGACGGGGATGCGGACCTGGTTCGAGCCGCTGTCCGGCCGGAATCCGGCAACTTGGAGCGCGAGCGTCACCTCGCGCCGATCCGGCAGCCGTGTCCACTTCAGGGTCACCTGGCGCTCCTCGGCTCGCACATCGGGCACGCCGGCGGCCTCGGCCACCAGCCGCACGCGCACCGCGGTGAAGAGGCCCTCGACCGGCTCGGGAATGGGGCCGAATCGGTCGCGCAGGTCAGCGCGCAGCGCCTCGGCATCAGCTTTTGTGCGAATGCGCGCGAAGCGACGGTACGCCTCCAGCTTGGCGCCGGAGTCCTCGATGTAGTCATCCGGCAGGTAGGCGGACCCCGGAAGATCGAGCCGCACCGGCGCCGGCTCGGGCAACGGGTGCCGACCCCGCAGCATATCAACCGCCTCCGCCAATAG
Organism: Chloroflexota bacterium; assembly: GCA_013820865.1. Classification (GTDB taxonomy): domain Bacteria; phylum Chloroflexota; class Limnocylindria; order QHBO01; family QHBO01; genus JACDBZ01. The sequence goes on along the minus strand of JACDHU010000163.1, from coordinate 3,890 downwards.
GCGGGTGTACATCTCGAACCCCACGGCCGCCATGAATCCATGCTGCTCGCCACCCAGAATGTTTCCCGCGCCGCGAATCTCGAGATCCGACAGCGCAATCTGGTAGCCAGCCCCAAGGTCTGAGGCGCTGAAGATGGCGTGGAGGCGCTTGCGAGCGATCGGCGTGAGCGGCATCCCGCGCCGATGCAGCAGGTAGGCGTGCGCGCGACGGTCGGATCGGCCCACCCGTCCGCGCAGCTGGTAGAGCTGCGCCAGGCCGAACGTGTCCGCGCGCACGATGATGATGGTGTTCGCGTTCGGAATGTCCAAGCCGGACTCGATGATGGTGGTGCACACGAGCACGTCGAAACGTCCGTCACTGAAGTCGAGCATGACCCGCTCGAGCATGCCCTCCGCCATCTGGCCATGGCCGATGGCGACGCGCGCTGCCGGGACGAGCCGCCGGACCCGCTCCGACGCCGACTCGATTGTCTCGACCCGGTTGTGGACATAGAAGACCTGGCCGCCACGATCCAGCTCACGACTGATCGCGTCGCGCACCAGGCCGTCGTCGTCCTCCGCGATGCGTGTCTGTATCGGCAGCCTGGCCTCCGGTGGCGTTTCGATCACACTCAGGTCACGGATACCCACCAGGGAAAGATGCAGGGTGCGCGGGATGGGTGTGGCCGAAAGGGTGAGCACGTCCACTTCCCGCCGCATGCCCTTGATGCGCTCTTTGTGCCCCACCCCGAAGCGCTGCTCCTCGTCCACCACCAGCAGGCCCAGGTCGGCGAACCGGATGTCCTTCGAGAGAATCCGATGCGTCCCGATGAGAATGTCGACGGCGCCATGGGCGACATCGTCCACGATGCGGTCCTGCTCCTTCTTCGAGACGAAGCGGCTCAACATGGCAACCCGAATCGGGAAGGCGCCCAACCGGCGCTCGAACGTGAGGAGATGCTGCTGCGCCAGCACCGTCGTGGGTACCAGCACCGCGACCTGTTTGCCGTCCTGGATCGCCTTGAAGGAGGCGCGCAGCGCGACCTCGGTCTTGCCGTAGCCGACGTCGCCAACGACGAGCCGATCCATCGGCCGCCGCTTCAGCATGTCGGCCTTGACCTCCTCGATGCTGCGCGCCTGGTCCGGCGTCTCGGTGTACGGGAAGCTCTCCTCCAGTTCACGCTGCCAGGTCGTATCGGCGCTGAACGCGAAACCGGGGGCGGATTCGCGCGCGGCATAGATCTCGATCAGCTCGCGGGCTAGATCGCCCACGGCTCGCCGAACGCGAGCCTTCGTGCGCTCCCATTCGGTTCCCCCGAGCTTCGAGAGCGTCGGTGCGTGGCCACCGGAGTAACGGGTGATGCGCCCGATCTGATCGGCCGGTAGAAAGATCTTGTCGGTGCCGGCGAAATCCAGCTGGAGGTATTCCTTGACGTCAGTCCCGAACGTGCGCTGCGTCATGCCGACGTAGCGGGCGATGCCGTGGTCGACATGCACGATGTGATCACCCGGCTGGAGCTTGCTGATCAGGTCGCGTGTCACGACGCGCTTGGCGCTCGTCAACCTGCGGACGCGAGTCGCGCCGAACAGCTCACGATCAGTCAGCACCAGCAGGCCACTCGGGCCATGAACAAAGCCCGCGGAGAGCGATCCATGCACGAGACCGATGCCGCCCGGTTGCGGCGGCTGGCGGAGCTCGGCGACCGGCGCCGTCGGCCGGCCGGCCTCCTCGAGCAGCTCGCCGACGCGGCTGGCCTGGTCGGTGGCCACCACGACCGACCGCCCTCCCTCGGCCAGATCGCGCAACCAGCTCCCGGCGCGATCCGCCCGACCCGGAAGCGGGGGCGCGGCGCCGTAGCCGGCATTGGCGCCTGCATGCTCTTCGAGCCGCTCCGTCTCACGCGCAATGAGCGCATCGAGCGTACTGGTTGCGTCATACGGCCGCGGCCAATCGGCTGGGAGCTCGCCGGCGGAGGTGAGCCCCTCGAGCCGATCGCCGGCCTGCCCATCGAGGTCTCGCGCCAGCGTCTGCAGCTCGCCCAGGTCCGTCAGGACGAGGTGCGTCGAGGGCGGTAGATGGTCGGCTGCCGGGCCGGCCGTGAGGCGTGTCACCCACGTCTCGGCCGCCTCGCCCAGGTCACCAACGGCAAGCCGCGCAGCGTCCTCCGCCAGCACGTCATGGTCGCCGATGGGCACTCCGACGGCGACGGTCGACCATCCCTCGCTCGGCAGGAACTCCGATGCCGGCAGCAACCGGACCTCGTCGAGGCGACGGCGCGATGCCTGGGTCATCGCATCGAAGGACCGGATGGATTCGACCTCGTCGCCGAAGAGCTCAATTCGAACGGGGTCGGTGGCCCCCGGCGGCCAGACGTCGATCAGGCCGCCGCGATGCGCGAACTCGCCGATGCCGGTGACCTCCACCACCGGCTCGTAGCCACCGGCGACGAGTCCTTCGAGCAGCCCGCGTTGTGGCGTCCGCTCGCCCACTCGGGCGCGCACGGTGGCGGAACGCAGTTGGGCCACCGCGAGCGTGCGCTGCGCCAGTGCCAGGAGTGGCGTCACAAGCACGCGGCCGTGCCCTCGACCCCCGAGATCGGAGAGCACCAACAGGCGTTCGGCCGATTCGTCATGCTCAGGATGGGCGCGCTCCAGCGGGAGGGCAGCACGCTCAGGCAGGGTGCTGACGTGGGCATCCCCGATCCAGGCAGCGAGGTCATCGGCGAGCTGATGGGCCTCCTCGTCGGTCCGCGTGACGACGACGAGGGGCGTTGCTGGCGTCAGAGCAGCGCGGCGAACCGCCAGGTGCGCGGAGCGCGCGACCGCGGGCACGCGAAGGACGCCCAATTCCGGCAGATGGGACCGGAGGACATCGGTGAGCGGAGCAACGCGGCGATCACCGCCGCGTGACGGCGACATGAGCCCCGCATGGTAGCGCCGTCAGGTTCCCTCGGTAGCGTTGAGATCGAGGCCGTTGAAGGTGTTCATCGTCTCGTCGACACCGTCGTGCAGCCACCGCTCAACGGCATCAGCGCCGACCTGGATCATCTCGTCGGCGATCTCACGCTCATCGGCCTTGAAGCTTGCGAGGACGTGATCGACCGCATCGCCGGCTCGGCCAACGCCGATGCGCAAGCGGGCGAACTCGTTCGTCCCGAACGAGCTGATGATGTCGCGCAACCCGTTGTGGCCGCCTGCAGAGCCCGAGCGTCGCACGCGAATCCGCCCGAGCGGCAAATCGATATCGTCGGCCACCACCAGCAGATCGTCCGTGACCTCGACGTCGGTCTGGCGCAGCGCGGCACCGAGCGGACCGCCCGAGCGATTCATATAGCGCATCGGCTTGACCAGCAGCACCTTGCCGGCCGGGTCCGGCCGATGCACCTCGAGCAGCGCGGCGCCATCGCGGAGGCGACCTTCACCGGTCAGTGCCCAGCGGTCGGCCAGGAGGTCAACGACCCTGAAGCCGACGTTGTGCCGCGTGAGCCGATACCGCTCGCCGGGATTGCCGAGACCGCAGATCACTTTCATACGAGCCCGATGCTACCCGGCTGCCACCGATCAGGCGCGTTCGTAGGCCTCATGCAGCCAGCCGAGAAGCTCCCCGTCCACGCCTGAGCCATCCGCGATGCGCACCCGGTGCGTTGCCATCCCCTTCATCGGCTTCAGACGATCAGTGACATCCTGTCCAGGAAGATTGATGCTGATCTCGAGCTGGCCGGCCACCGGGCCAACCTGGGCGAATTGCTTCGTGCGCCGAATGCTCACAAGTGCGCGTTCCTTCCCGTGTAGTGACTCTCGATGAGCTCCTCGCCAGACGTGGCGCCGGTGAGCGCCTCGCGAGCCTTCATGACGATCAGATTGGCGTTGCCGTGACCCAGCCCATGTTCGGCCTTGAGCTTCGCTACGGC
>JACDHU010000162.1 GCA_013820865.1 Chloroflexota bacterium | reverse complement strand
GGACGGTGACGATCGTCTTCAGCGATCTCAAGGGCTCGACCGATCTGGGCGAGGCGCTCGATTCGGAGACGCTGCGCGAGGTGATGAGGCGTTACTTCGATGAGATGCGCGGCATCCTCGAGGCACATGGCGGGACGGTCGAGAAATTCATCGGCGACGCGATCATGGCGGTCTTCGGCCTGCCGCGTCTGCACGAGGATGATGCCCTGCGGGCGGTCCGTGCTGCGGTTGATATGCAGCAAGCGCTACGCCTCCTCAACGCCGAGCTTCGCGCGCGATGGGGAGTGGAGCTAGCGGTTCGCACCGGGGTCAACACCGGCGAGGTGGTGGCAGGCGACCCGGCGACCGGACAGCGACTGGTCACCGGAGACGCGGTCAACGTCGCGGCCCGACTTCAGCAGGTGGCGCCGGAGTCAGCGGTGCTGATCGGGACGCCGACCTACCGCCTGGTGCGCCACGCCGTCGAGGTCGAGGAGCTTGCCCCGCTGGCGTTGAAGGGCAAAGTGAAGCCGGTCACTGCCTACCGGCTGATCGCCGTCCGCGGCGTCGAGGGCTTTGCACGCCACCCCGATGCGCCGATGGTGGGACGCCAGGACGAGCTGGGCACGCTGCTGGCCGCGTTCGAGGCGACTGTCGCGGAACGCACGCCGCGGCTGGCGACGATCCTCGGCAACGCCGGCGTTGGCAAGAGCCGCCTGGTCAGCGAGGTGACGGCGCGGGTGGGCGACCGGGCGCTGGTGCTCCACGGCCGCTGCCTGTCGTACGGCGAGGGGATCACGTTCTGGCCACTCGGCGAGGTCGTGCGCGAGGCTGCCGGCATCGGCGACGACGCGAGCACCGAGCAGGCACATGCGCGACTGGCTGCGCTCCTGCCGAATGAGCCGCTGGTCACCGAGCGCATCGCGGCCGCGATCGGGTTGAGCGCGAACGTATTCGAGCTTGATGACACGTTCTGGGCCGCGCGTCGTCTGCTGGAAGAGGTCGCCCGAGATAGGCCCGTCATCGTCCACCTGGAGGATATCCACTGGGCCGAGCCGACGTTCCTCGACCTGATCGAGCAGGTATGTACCACCGCGACAGACGTACCACTGCTGGTGATGTGCTCGTCGCGGCTCGAGCTGCTCGAAACCCGTCCGGCGTGGGGAGGGAGCGTCGAGGGCGCGATCGTCGTTGCGTTGGCGCCGTTGAGTGAGACAGATTCGGGGCGCGTGGTCGACCACCTCCTCGGCGAATCAGACATTGCGCCCGAGGTCAGACGTCGCATCACCGATGCTGCGGAAGGGCATCCGCTGTATGTCGAGCAATTCCTCTCGATGCTCATCGATGACGGCCGGCTGCGCCAGCAGGATGGCCGCTGGCTGCTCGAGTTGGACGGCGCTGCCACGCTCGACATGCCTCCTACCATTGCCGCTCTCCTGACCGCGCGGATTGACGGCCTTGAACTCAATGAGCGAGCGGTCATGGAGCGGGGTTCGGTCATCGGGCTCGCCTTCTACCGTGGCGCCGTGGAAGAGCTGGCGCCGGAGGTGATGCCCGACACGGTCGGAGCGAGTCTCCTCCAACTGTGCGCCAAGCAGCTCGTGGCGCCCATCGGCGACTCCTTCGAGAACGAGGAGACGTTCCAGTTTCACCATGCGCTGATCCGTGACGCCGCCTACAAGGGTCTCCTGAAGCGAGCGCGTGCCGACTTCCATGAACGCTTCGTCGGGTGGCTCGAGCGGGTCACCGGCGACCGGAAGCTCGAGGTTGAGGAGATCATCGGCTATCACCTCGAGCAGGCGCATCGGTATCGCAGCGAGCTTGGCCCGCTGAACGTTAAGGGCCACGAGCTTGGCCTTCGCGCCGCACAGCGCCTGTCCGCCGCGGGTCGTCGAGCCTTCGGGCGCGGCGACATGCCGGCCGCCTCGAACCTGATCGCACGCGCGGTTGCCCTGCTGCCGGACGTGAGCGTTGAACGCGTCGAGCTGATGTGCGATCTCGCGGAGGCGTTGCTCGACCTCGGAGAGCTGCCGCGCGCCGAGGACGTTGCCGACCAGGCGGTCACTGCGGGCGAGCAACTTGGGGACGAGCGCCTCGTGACCAACGCCAGCCTGGCACGGCTGTTCGTGCGCTACGTAACGGACTCGGGGGGCTGGACGGAGTCGGTCCTGCAGGAGGCGGAGCGAGCCATTCCTGCGCTCGAGAAGATCGGCGACCATGCCGGCCTGGCCAAGGCATGGCGCCTGCTGGGTTCGGTGCATGGCACCGCCTGCCGCTATGCCGATGCGGAGCACGCGGTGCAGCAGTCGATCGACTTTGCGCGCCTCGCCGGCGATCGGCGCCAGGAGGTCCGCAACCTCCCGGCGTACGCCACATCCGCTCTCTATGGTCCGACGCCCGTCGAGCTGGCGATCGCGCGCTGCGAGCAGATCCTGGAACAGGCACCCGGCGACCTGCGGGCGGAGGGCATCGTGCGCTGCACCCTTGCCCAGCTGCACGCCATGGCCGGCCGATTCACCGAGGCGCGCGCACTGTATCGCCGCGGCCGCGAGATCTTCACGCAGCTCGGTGGCCGCCTCCTTATCGCCTCCACGTCGCTCGATTCGGGACGCGTCGAGCTGGTGGCCGGTGACCCGCGGGCCGCCATCGACGAGCTCCGTCTCGACCACGATGCGCTGGAGCAGATGGGCGAGCGCTACCTGCGATCGTCGGTGGCAGGTTTGCTTGCGCTGGCCGAGCTCGAGGCGGGCCTTGACTCCGAGGCCGATACGCACGCCCGCGTGTGCCAGGCGCTCGCGGCGCCGGACGATGTCGAGGCCCAGGCCCTGTGGCGCGGGGTGCGCGCACGCCTCCTGGTCCGAGCCGGCGATCCGGCCGCTGCAGAGGCGCTGGCGCGGGAGGCCGTCGAACTCGTTGGTCGTACCGATGCGCTCGTGATGCAGGCCGGCGCGCTCCTCGATCTCGCGGGCGTGCTCATGGCCTCCGGCCGGCGCGAAGAGGCGCGGATGGCCACGACGGAGGCGGTCGACCTCTATGAACGCAAGGGCCATGTCATCGGTTTGGAAACGGCGCGAGCCGCGATGCGCTAGGGAACCTGACGTTCGGCCGATTCGACCGTCTGGCGCAGGACCATCATCGGTGTGACCGGACCGATGCCTCCCGGGACCGGGGTAATGGCGCTCACGAATGGCGCAATCGCGGCGAACTCGACGTCGCCCACGATGCCGGCGTCGGTGGCGTTGATGCCACAGTCGATGACGACTGCCGACGCGTTCACCATCTCCGGCCGGATGAGCCCGGGTACGCCCGCGGCCGCGACGAGCAGCTCCGCGCGGCGCGTCTCGCGCGCCAGGTGAAGCGTCTGTCGGTGGCAGATCACCACGGTGGCGTCCCGCGCCAGCAGGAGTGACGCCACCGGCCGTCCGACCACCGCCGAGCGGCCGACGATCACCGCGCGTCGCCCGGCGACCTTGATGTCGAATGCCTCGAGGATGGCGATGACTGCGAGCGCCGTGGCGGGGACGAACGCGGGCTCGCCGCGGGCCAGGCGCCCGGCGTTGGTTGGCGTGGCGCCATCTACGTCCTTGGCGGGGTCGATGAGCTCGACCAGCCGACGCCCCTCGCCCACGTCTGCGAACGGCTGGGCGAGCACGATGCCCGTGATGCCCGGATCACGGTTAAGCTCCGCGATCGCGCCGTCATGCGGGCCGGCACCGACGATGAGGTGCGTGGACACGCCGACGCTGCGCGCGGCTCGCTCGAGGCTCGCGGCGTACAGTCCCGCTCCCTGGCTCATGCCGTCCTGCACGATGGCAAGCCGCGGCGGTGACCCTTCGCCGGAAGCGGCGAGCTGCTGGACGCGGTGCTCGAGGTCGCGCCGCAGATGCGATGCGACCTCGCGACCGTCGAGCCGGCGCGTCGTCACTCCATGCGCTCCGCGACCGCTGCCTGGAGGGTCCGCTCCCGATCCTCGAGACCGGTGAGCAGTTGTTCGATCTCGCGGGCTGCCTCGTCGCGCAACGGCTCGTTCTCGGAGAGGAACGGCAGGTTGATGCGAACGTTGAGGGCGGCACCGCGCAGTGCGGCCGCGGCGAGCAGCCCCGCCACTCCGATGTCGCTCACGGCATTGCGGTTGCCCATGGGGGCCAGCGCCTCGGCGAGCTCGAACACCCCGACGGCGCGACGCGCCGTTTCGAGCGGCGCGCGCGTCGCGTCGCGCATGGCGGCATTGACCCGTACACGGCGAGACTCGCGCTCACGCTCGGTCCCGCGCGAGAGGCGACGCGCCGCGATGACTGCCGCATATGCAGCAGCGTCCGCTTCGGCGAGCCGCAGCAGCTCCGACTGGGAGCCGGCAGCATGGCTCCCGATCTGTCGCAGCTCGGCATCATGGCCATCGGCCGTGGGGCGGCCAACGGTCAGCTCGACGACCATCTGAACCAGGGCAGCGCCCATCGCGCCGGTCAGCGCTGCGGCGCTCCCGCCACCGGGCACAGGCTCATCCGTCGCCAGGCGCTCGACGAGCTCCCGGACGCTCATCTCGGTCAATCGGTCATCCATCGCGGTCGTCCGCCCTTCGAGTGTGGCGTGCCGCCGGGCAGCACAATCGGCCCGGACGACGCCAGGCCGATTGTAGGCGCCGAGGACCGGGGGGTCAGGCGGCGAGCTCGACGGCCTCCAGGAACCAGCGTCGCTGACGGCCGTCGAACACGACTGATGCACGACCGCCGTCATCGGTCTTGAGCACGAATGTCACACGCGGACCGCGGGTGGCCG
>JACDHU010000161.1 GCA_013820865.1 Chloroflexota bacterium | reverse complement strand
GCAGGGGACCCTCCATCCCCGCCGACAGGTCGCCGATGAAGCGCACGTATCCCATCCCGCCGCCGAAGATGGCGAGCGCCGCCGCAAGCGCCGCGACGCGTCGGGCATCGGCCCGAACCAGGCGACGGGCCAACGAGTACACGACGAGAGCCAGCGCGGCGGCCAACACCGTGGATTGGATGATCATGGCTGGAATCGAGAAGATGGACGCGGCCTCGGCCAGGATGGCGGCGTGGAAATCGGCGAACCAGTGGTAGGTCAGCGGGACGCCGGCAAAGTACGGAACATCCGGCGGGAAGTTGGCGCCGGCATTCAGGGTCTCGGCGATCGAAAGGTGCACGCCGAGGTCGCTCCAGTTCGTCCCGCCGGCGGTGATGCCAGTTGGCGTCACGCGCCACAGGCCCACGCCCAGGGTCAACCCCACCACCAGCGCGGTGAGTCCCGCCAGCAGGAGCGCCGGCCGCGCCCCGCGCAGCACGCTGACCGGCGGTGGCCGGAGGCCGCGCCAGGCAGCGACCACGATCGGTAGGGCCAGGATTGCCGCTGCGGCGAAGATCACGCCCCGTCCGTAGCCGCCGCCGAGGTGGCTGAGCCAGTACACCAGGTGCGTGGAGATCGCGATCGTCAGGACGATGGCCAGGCCGAGTCGCCCGGCCCCGTCGATCCGGGGTCGCGTCGCCGCGAGGGTCGCCCATCCAGGGACGACGAGCAGGAGCGGCCAGACGACCACCACCGCCAGAGGAGGCAGCAGCCACGCGGCGAGGAGCGATGCGGCGACGCCAACGACCGCCAGGACAGCTCGGGCGCTCGGATTGATCACGGGCTGCGGATGATACGCCGCCATCCTAGACTGGCCGGCCATGGTCCCTCGTCCCTCGTCCTTCCTGGTTGCCGGCGCCGCTGTCGCCTTCGTCATTGTCCTGGCCGTTCTCGTCAGCGCGGGTATGACCGATGCCTTCGATCGGCCGATCATCGAGTTCATCCGTCGACCCGATCTCAGCAATGCGCTGCGTGTGTTGGGCCCGCTCACTGACCTGGGCGGAACGTGGGGCGTGACGGTGGTTGCCGCGCTCATCGTCGCGGTCGGCGCGGCGATCGGGCCGTGGCGGCATGGCGTGATCGGCGGGCTGACGGTCCTGGCAGCCTCGATCGCCAACGGCGCGGCCAAGGTGGCCATCGCTCGCACGCGGCCGGACCTGCTGGAGCCGATCATCGTCGAGCATGGATTCAGCTTTCCTTCGGGCCATTCGGCGCTGGGGATGGTGGCCTACGGCGTCCTGGCGGTCCTCGTCAGCCGTTCGCGCCTGCCCTTCATCGCGCGGCGCGGCATCGTCATCGGGCTGGCGGTGCTCATCTTTCTCATCGGTCTGTCGCGCATCTGGCTCGGGGTGCATTACCCGACGGATGTGCTCGCCGGCTGGGCTGCCGGGGCTGCTGTCGTCCTGCTCTACGCGCGGCTCACCCGTTCGGTGTCGAGGGAGCCAGCCGAGGGAGCGGTTGACGAGGATCCAGCAGCGCCACGATCCGATCAACCTGTGCCTGGGTGAGCTGTGCCTGTCCGCTCATCAGGCTCGCGATCCGGTCCGGCTCTCGCTCCACCATGAGACCAAGCCGATCACGCGCCTCCACCTGCACCGACATGTCGGCCGGAGCAAGGAGGATCGGCGAGACCGATGCGGGCAGGCCCGCTCGCTCCAGGTACAGGCTGAGACGGCGGCCCGCCAGCCGCGCGGCCGTGATCGGCAACGGCTCCCACGGTACCCACGATTCGGTTGAGCGATTCCACTGGTACCAGTGCCCGTTGCGGAGCGTGAAGCGGCCGCGTTGGCCAGCGAACGACAATGTCCAGGTACCGCCCGGTCCGACGAGCACGGCATCGATCGGCTCCATACCGCCGGACGAGATGGATCGGAACCAGTGGTAGTCGTCATCGAGGCGCCGGGCGAGCGTGGTCACCAGCGGATCTGCCGGGGACGACCCGAAGAGCCCCAGGCGGCGCGAACGCGAAGCCGGGTGGAGGATCATGTCGGGATCGAACCTCCTCTCGCTTGGGCGTCGGATGGGCGTCTCGGAGTGTAGCGCGATGTCCGCGCCGCGAAAAGGGCCGCCCATGTCAAGGCCGTATCATTCGCGGCATGAGTGACGAGCGAGCCTCGCTGGAAGAGGCGGTCAGGACATTGCTCGCGGAGATCGGGGAGGACCCGTCGCGCGATGGGCTGGTCCGCACGCCGGAGCGCGTGCGCCGCATGTACGACGAGCTCACGGCCGGCTACCACCTCGATCCCGATGCGTTGATCAACGGCGCGACCTTCGCGGTGGACTACGACGAGATGGTGGTCGTGCGCGACATCGAGTTCTTCTCGCTGTGCGAGCACCACCTGCTGCCGTTTACGGGCAAGGCTCACGTGGGCTACCTGCCACGCGGCCGGGTCATCGGTCTGTCGAAGATCCCGCGCATCGTCGATATGTACGCGCAGCGGCTCCAGGTCCAGGAGCGGCTCACCGTGCAGGTGGCCGATTTCCTCATGGAACGGCTGGAGCCGAAGGGCGTGGCGTGCGTGATCGAAGCGACCCATCTGTGCACGATGATGCGTGGTGTGCGAAAGCAACAGGCAACGATGGTCACGTCCTCCATGACCGGAACGTTCCGGCGAGATGCCCGGACGCGCGCCGAGTTCATGGGCCTCATCGGCAAGGCAGGCGCCTGACGCGCAGTTAGAATCGAGAGCACATGTCCGATACGCCGATTCGCATCCTCATCGCCAAGCCGGGTCTCGACGGGCACGACCGCGGTGCCAAAGTCCTCGCTCGCGGCCTGCGCGACGAGGGTTTCGAAGTCATCTACACCGGTCTGCGCCAGACGCCGGAGATGATCGCCGATGCGGCCGAGCAGGAAGATGTCGACGTGGTCGGCCTCTCCATTCTGTCTGGAGCCCACATGGCGCTGCTGCCACGTACGGTCGAGCTCCTCCGTGAGCGCGGCATGGACGACGTGCTGGTTGCTGCCGGCGGGATCATTCCCGACGCCGACGTCACGAAGCTCAAGGAAATCGGCGTGGCCGAAATCTTCGGCCCCGGCACGTCGATCGGGCAGATCGCGCGCTATTTCCGCGAGCACGTCCGCCGTCCGGCGTGACCCGCTCCGTGAGGCTGGGTCGGCATCCTCTCCGGTTGCACCCGGCGACACCAAAACCGAACGAAGCGGGGCTCGCACGTCGTCTGTCACGCCCGGTGCAACCCAGGACGGCGGAGCTGCCTCTCCTTCGCCTTTGGTGGCGTGGCGTGCAACTCCTGGCCGAACCCTCGTGAACGACGCACTCACCGAGCTTGCAATGGGTGGGCGGCGACCCCTGGCTCGACTGTTGACGCGGATCGAGAACGGGGATCCATCGGTCCGGCCGTTGCTGCCGGAACTCTTCACCGCGGGCCATGGCGCGCACGTGGTCGGCATCACCGGCCCACCCGGAAGCGGTAAGTCGACGCTCGTCAACTCGCTCATCACCGAGTGGCGGCGGCGGGGCAAGCGCGTCGGAATCCTGGCCGTCGACCCTTCGTCGCCCTACACCCGCGGCGCCATCCTGGGCGACCGGATCCGGATGATGGAGCACGCCGCCGATCGTGATGTCTTCATGCGCTCGATGGCCTCACGCGGTGAGCTGGGTGGGATCGCCGCCACGACCTGGATCGCCGCGGCCGCGCTCGACGCCGCCGGCTACGATCCGGTGCTGATCGAGACGGTCGGCGCGGGCCAATCCGAAGTGGAGGTTGCGCGCGTGGCCGAGACGACGGTCGTGGTCGAGGCACCCGAGATGGGCGACGAGGTGCAGGCCATCAAGGCAGGCCTGCTCGAGGTCGCCGACATCATCGCCGTCAACAAGGGCGACCGTCCGGGAGCCGATCGCGCCGCTCGCCAACTGCGCGCCATGCTTTCCACGGCCGGCGGCCGCGTCGAGCGCAAGCCGCCTCCGGTGATGGTCACGACCGCCGTCACCGCAGACGGCGTCGCGGCATTGGCCGATGCCATCGAGGCGCATCGGTCTGTGGCACGTGAGCCGTTGGAGGCCAAGGAGCGTGCCGCGAACCAGGTACGGCGGGCACTCGCGGAACTGGCGGGTCGTCGCGCGGCTGACGATCCATCATGGGATGAGACCCTGCGCGCCGTCGCGGACCGTGAGCTCGATCCGCTCACCGCCGCCGAGTGCCTCCTCGGCTGAGACGTCCCAGCGGGAGCGCACCGTTTGCGGCCCCGCGCAAACAACTGGTAGGCAGGGTCGATTCGACGGGTTCTGCCATCAGAATTTGCGCCCCGGCGCAATTTTTGAACCATTTGGACCGAAACCTGGGCAGAATGGCCGGTAGTTTTCCAATGTTTGCGCCCCCGTGCAAATCCATGGTTTGCGGCATGACCGGGCGTTCGATGCCGCAGGCGGCACGCGGCGGCTGGTACGCTTGACCTTCATGATCATTGAACGCGTCTTCGTCATCGGCGCTGGGCTGATGGGCCACGGGATCGCCCAGGTCAGCGCTGCGGCCGGCAAGCAGGTCACCCTGTCCGACCAGACCGAGGAACTCGCCGCGAAGGGCGCCGCCCGCATCGCCGGCAATCTCAAGCGCCAAGTCGCCAAGGGCAAGCTCGACCTGGCGACGGCGAGCGCCATCGGTGAGCGCATCTCCACCGCGGCAGGGACCGATGCGGCTGCCGGCCACGATATCGTCATCGAGGCGGTCTTCGAGGACGAGGGCGTCAAGCGGCAGACCTGGGAGGC
>JACDHU010000160.1 GCA_013820865.1 Chloroflexota bacterium | reverse complement strand
GGCGGTTGATGGTGCGGATGAACGTGGACTTGCCGGATCCGGAAGCGCCGAAGATGACCACCACCTCGCCGGTCTTCACCGTCATGTCGATCCCGCGCAGCACGTGGAGCTGGCCGAACCATTTGTGCACGTCGCGCGCGACGATGATCTCGCTTGCGGCACTGGTCACCGATTCACCTCGATCCGATTCCGATTGGGTTGCCATCAGCGTGTACCCACGCCGAGCGCGCGCTCGAGCCGATAACTCGCCTGGGACATGGCGTAGCAGAGAATGAAGAAGACGGCGGCGATGAAGACGTAGACCTCCATCTGCGCGCCGAACGAGTCCGGCTGGGCCAGGATGGCGCGGCTGATGCCGAGCAGCTCCAGCAGGCCGATGATGGTCACGAGCGTCGTGTCCTTGAGCAGGCTGATGAAGAGCCCGACGTTTGCCGGGATCACGGCGCGGAGGGCCTGCGGCAGGACGATGTGGATGTTCGTCTGCGCGCCGCTCAGGCCAAGGGCCTGCGACGCCTCGATCTGCCCGCTCGGAATGGCCTGGAGCCCGCCACGAACGTTCTCGGCCACATAGGCCGCCGAGAAGAGGGTGATGCCGCCCATTGCCCGCGCCACCCGGTCGAGTCGCCATTCGCCGGGCAGGAAGAGGGGCAGGATGATGTCCGCCATGAACAGGATCGTGACGAGCGGCACCCCACGGATGATCTCGATGTACCCGGTGCTCATGATGCTCACCACGGGAAGCTGGCTGCGACGCCCCAAGGCAAGCAGGACGCCGAACGGGAAGGAGAGGAGGATGCCGACCGTCGCGAGCAGCACGGTCAGGAGCAGCCCGCCCCACACGTTCGAGCTCACCGATGGGAAGGGCGTGCCTGCCACCCCGCTGATGAGGAGAAACGAGACGGGGAGCGACAGCACCCAGGCGATCAGCAGCGGTCGGCGAGGGATCCAGCCGCGCAGCCCGAAGCCGAAGGCGACCCATACCAGCGCGGCGTTCAGTACCAGGACCCCGGCCGGGATGATCCCGAGCGGCGAGGCGACCACGAGCGCAGCGAGCATCAGCTGGAGGGCGGACAGCGTGACCGCCATCGCCCGCGTCGCGCCTCCCCATGCGCCGGCCGAGAGCCCGGCCAGCACCGAGATGAGCCCCAGGTTGAGCAGGATCCTCCATGCCTGATCAGCGGGATACTGGCCGATCAGGAACAGGCGCAGGTTGTTGGTCACGACCGTCCAGCGCGCCTCTGACACTGCCCATGCGCCGATGGTCACGATGAGCCAGATGATGGCGGCGCCGGTGAGCAGGGTCACCACGCTGTTGACCCAGCCGGAGAACAGGTTCTCGCGCAGCCACGCGGCCGGGCCGATCACGTCGCGGGGCGGCGGCAGCGTCTCGCCCATCCCCTGGCCGCTCATCGTTCCAGGACCTGGATTCGGCGGTTGTAGATGTTCATGAGCAGCGAGGTGACCAGGCTGATCGCCAGGTAGGTGCTCATCACCATGAGGATCACCGGCAGCGGCTGGCCGGTCTGGTTGGCCATGGTCTGGCCGACCTTGAAGAGGTCCGGATAGCCGATGGCGATGGCCAGGCTGGAGTTCTTTGCAAGGTTCAGGTACTGGCTCGTCAGCGGCGGCACGATGATGCGCAGCGCCTGGGGAAAGACGACCAGGCGCAGCGTTTCGCCTTCGCTGAGTCCCAGCGCGCGGGCCGCTTCGACCTGGCCCCGCCGCACGGCCTGGATCCCGCCGCGCACCACCTCGCCGATGAAGGCGGCGGTGTACAGGACGAGCCCCGTGAGGAGCGCTGCGAACTCCGGCGACAAGCCGAGGCCGCCGACGAAGTTGAACCGCGCACGCACGGGAAGTTCGAACGCCACGGGTCCTATCAGGACCCAGCCGATGGTGACGACCGTGAGGAGACCCAGCCAGCCAAGGGCGGTCAGTCCCCGAATCGGCCGTTCGGTGTCCTCGCGATGGCGGGCGACGGCGCGCGCGGCCACCAGAACGCCGATGCCGAGAGCCACGAAGGCGAGCCAGGGTGTGAACCCGGCGGTCAGCTGAGGTCCGGGCACGAAGACGCCGCGCTGGTTCAGGAAGACCGAGCCGGCGAAGCTGATGCTCTGTGCGACGGCCGGCAACTGGAGGAAGACCGCGAAGTAGATGATGAAGAGCTGGACGAGGAGTGGCGTATTGCGAATTACCTCCACGTAGGACGACGCGATGCGGCGCACCAGCCAGTTCGGCGACAGTCGCGCGACGCCCACCACGATCCCGAGGACGGTGGCGAGGATGATGCCGATGAAGCTGACGAATAGCGTGTTGAGCAGTCCGACGAGGAATGCCGTGCCGTACGTATCGGCCGGCGAGTACGGGATCGGGCTCTCGCTGATGTCGAATCCCGCACTGCGGCCAAGGAATCCGAAGCCGAAGCCGAGGCCCCGCTCGCTCAGCGCGGTGGCAAAGTTGCGGGCGAGGAATGCGACCAGCAGCCCGACCGCGATGACGGCCACCACCTGTGCCGCGATCCGCAGGACGCGGACATCACGCCACGGCGGAACCGCCGCGACCGGCGGCGGATCAACATTCAAGGTCATCGGTGCCGGCGTCCGACAATGTCGGGGCGGGATCGCTCCCACCCCGACATGTCAAATTCGACTATCGGTACGGCGGGGCGTAGAGGAGTCCATCATCGGTCCACAGGCTATTCAGCCCTCGCTCGAGGTCGAACGGCGTGCCCGGGCCGAGATTGCGATCGTAGATCTCGGCGTAGTTGCCAACGGCTCCGATCATGGTAACGACCCAGTCTGGCTCGAGCCCCAGGCCCGATTCGAACGGGTCCGTGCCCTCCGGCGTGACACCCAGCAGCCGCTGGACGACCGGATTCTCGCTCGTCTCGACCATATCTGCCACGTTGGTGGAGTCGATGCCCTGCTCCTCGGCCTCGATCGTGGCGTAGACGACCCACTTCACGACGTTGAACCACTCGTCATCTCCGAGCGGCGCGACAGGGCCCAGCGGCTCCTTCGACATCACCTCTTCGAGAATGACGTGCTCGTCGGGGTTGGCGAATGCCGTGCGTCGGGCAACGAGCTGCGATCGGTCGCTGGTGACCGCGTCGCAGCGGCCATCTTCGTATGCGGCGTAGGTCGGGTCGATCTCCGGGAAGACGATCGGCTGATAGTCGAGTGCGGCGAAGCGATCGGCCAGGTTGAGCTCGGTGGTGGTGCCCGACTGGACGCAGATCGCCGCGCCCTCGAGCTCGTCGATGGTAGTCGCGTCCACGAGCGTGGAGTTGACCATGATGGCCTGACCGTCGTAGAACGTCGTCGGGGCGAAGAGGCCCCATGCGGTGTCGCGGCTGACCGTCCACGTCGTGTTACGGATCAGGACGTCAATGTCTCCGGTCTGGAGAGCCGGTCCGCGCTGATCGGCGTTGATGGCTCGGAATTCGACGGCCTCGGGATCCCCGAGCACCGCGGCGGCGAGGGCTCGGCAGAAGTCGGCGTCGAAGCCGGTGTTCTGGCCGTCCTCATCAAGGAAGCTGAAGCCCGGCAGGCTGCCGTTGACGCCGCAGATGAGCTGACCGCGATCCTGAACCTGGGCCAGGCGTCCGGCGCTCGGTGCCGGCTCACCGGCCTGGGACTCAGAGGGCGCCGTGGATGGCGCGCCGCCCACCGATTCGGTCGGGTCGACGTCGGGCTGGGACACCGCGGGCTGGGACGCGCCGGGCGACGGGGCCGTGTCCCCGCAGGCCGTCACGACGAGCGCGAGGACCATGAGTGTGATGAATGACAAACGGGATCGAGACATTGCAGACAGACCTCCTCAGGCGACGCGAGCGGTCCGTGTGGCCCCAACGGGACCACCGCTCGAGCTGGTCGCTGGCACATCATGCCCTCTCGGAGCAAGCGAGGTCCACTGTTTCGGTGAATTGCCGGTGGAATAGTGGTGGAGATGAGGGGACTCGAACCCCTGACCCCCGCGATGCGAACGCGGTGCTCTCCCAGCTGAGCTACATCCCCAATGGCCGGCGCGAGTATAGCAAAGCCGATCAGGGTCTTCTCGAAAGAGAACATCTGTTCTATCATCGGTCGTCCGATGACACAGACCGATGTCGCCCTGGCCACCGCCCTCGAGACCCTCCGCACCCGCGGGCTGGGGCTGCGTCGCGGGAGTGAAGCACCATCGCTCGACCGATCGCGCCCATCGGTCCCTACCGGTCATTCGTCACTCGATGCCGCGCTGGGCACGGGTGGCTGGCCGCGCGGCTCGCTGGCATTCCTTGACGGACCGGCGGGGAGCGGTGCCACCACGCTGGCGCTTGGATCCCTTCGCGCCACCCAGGAGGGGGGCGGCCTGGCGGCCTGGATCGATCTCGACGGGACGCTGGATCCGGCGGTCGCCGCGCGCCTCGGGGTGAGCCTCGAATGGCTGCTGCTGGCGCGCCCGCACGATGCCGCCGAGGCGGTCGAGCTCGCCGCCTGGCTGGGACGGTCCGGCCTGATCGATGCCCTCGTCCTTGATTTCGGTGAGCGTGATGCGCCCGATCGTCGTGCGCTGGATCGGTTCGGCTCGCTTCTTGCGCGTTCGGGGGCGACTTCGGCGCTGGTGCTCGCGCCGAAGGGTCGTGCCGTGGTCGGGTCCGTGGCGGCGGTGCGCGTTTCGCTGCGGCGCTCCGCCTGGCTGGCGGTGGGCCGCGACCTCGTTGGGCAACGCGTGCATGCCACCGTCGACCGTCATCGCTGGGCGCTCGCCGGCGCCTCCGCGCAGCTCGACCT
>JACDHU010000159.1 GCA_013820865.1 Chloroflexota bacterium | reverse complement strand
CCCCCAGCGAGGTCTTCTTGATCATGCCCTTGCGGGTCGCCATGACGAGGTAGTGGTCCGGCTCGAACTGGGGAAGGCTGATGATGGCGCTGACGTACTCGCGCTGCTCCACCTGCACGCCCGGCAGGTTGATGATCGGCAGGCCCTTCGCCTGGCGCGAAGCATCGGGCAGCGTGTGCACCTTGGTGATGAAGACGCGTCCACGGTTCGTGAAGAACAGGATGTTGTCGTGTGTGTTGGCCACGCGCAGATGCCGCACGGCATCTTCCTCGCGGGTGAGCATGGCAAGTTTGCCGCGCCCGCCGCGACGCTGCGAACGGAAGGTGCTGATCGGCTGGCGCTTGATGTAGCCGCGCTGGCTGAGCGTGACGACGACGTCCTCGGCGAGCACGAGGTCCTCGGCGGTGAGTTCGCGGTTCGCATCGGCCTGGATGCGGGTCTTTCGGTCGTCGCCGTACTTCTTGACGAGTCCGTCGAGCTCGTCCTTGATGACGAGCAGGATCTTGCGCGGGTTGGCCAGCAGGTCCTCGAGCTCACTGATGAGCTGGATGATGGCCCGATACTCGTCCTCGATCTTCTTGCGCTCGAGTGCCGCCAGGCGCCGCAGCTGCATCTCGAGGATGGCGTTGGCCTGGACCTCGGTCAGGCCGAAGCGCGCGATGAGCGCCTGGCGTGCCGCATCAACGTCGGCGGCGGCGCGAATGGTCGAGATGACCTCGTCCAGGTTGTCGAGGGCGATCTTGAGGCCCTCGAGGATGTGCGCTCGCTCCTGCGCACGAGCGAGGTCGAACTCGGTCCGGCGGCGCACGATGTCGCGCCGGTACGTGATGTAGTGCTCGAGCATCTTCTTGAGCCCGAGTGTCTGCGGCTGGCCGTCCACCAGCGCGAGCATGTTGGCGCTGAAGCTCGTCTGGAGCGGCGTGTGCTTGAATAGTTGCTGCATGATCGTGTGGGGCGACCCGTCGCGCTTGACCTCGACCACGATCCGCATGCCATCCCTGTCGCTTTCGTCGCGAATGTCGCGAACGTCGGTGATCTTCTTCGAAGCGACGAGGTCCGCCATCTTCTCGATCAGCGTCGTCTTGTTGACCTGGTACGGCAGCTCGGTGATGACGACTGCCATCCCGCCGCGTGCCTCCTCGAAGGCCACCTGCCCGCGCACGATGATCCGCCCGCGCCCGGTGGCATACAGGTGCCGGATGGCATCGACCCGCTCCCTCTCGCCGGTGAGCGGGTTGCGCTGCTCCTCGTAGCGGAAGATGGTGCCGCCCGTCGGGAAGTCCGGCCCGGTGACGATCTCGCACAGGTCCTCGACGCTGAGCTCCGGGTTGTCGATGAGCGCGCGGATGGCCGAGCAGATCTCGTTGAGATGGTGCGGCGGAATGTTCGTGGCCATACCGACCGCGATCCCGGACGAGCCGTTGACCAGCAGGTTCGGCAGCCGTGAGGGCAGCACGGTGGGCTGACGCAGGCGCCCGTCGTAGTTATCGACGAAGTCGACCGTTTCCTTCTCGATATCGGACAGCATCTCGTCCGTGATCGACGACATGCGCGCCTCGGTGTAGCGCATGGCGGCGGGCGGATCGCCGTCGACGGAGCCGAAGTTGCCCTGCCCGTCGACGAGCGGGTAGCGCAGGCTGAAGTCCTGGGCCATGCGCACCAGCGTCTCGTAGAGGGCAAGGTCGCCGTGCGGGTGATACTTCGCCATCGTCTCGCCGACCACGCCGGCACACTTGCGGTACGAGGCTGTCGAGCGAAGCCCCATCTCCTGCATGGTGTACAGGATTCGCCGATGCACCGGCTTCAGCCCATCGCGCACATCGGGCAGCGCGCGCGATACGATCACGCTCATCGCGTAGTCGATGTACGCGGTGCGCATCTCGTCCTCGATCGCGACCTCGCGGACGTTGCCGACCCTGTTCATCTCCATGCTCGGCTTCTCCTCGTCGACAGACCCTGTGTCGCGATTGTCGCGATTGTCATTCGCCCGCGACCCCCGGCGTCATGCCGTATCGCTCCTTCAGATCCGCCTTGGCGGTCGGCGAGGCACCCAGGTACCGGCCGCGCCCTTCCGCGATGAGCCGCCCACCGCTGCCCCGGACCTCACCGACGACCTCGAAGATGCGGCGTCGTCGCTTTTCCACGCGCCCGGTCGCCGTCAGCTCCTCGCCCGGCGTCGCCGGAGACCGATACCGAATCGTCATCTCCGCCGTCACCGCCCACGAGTCATAGCTCGATGGCGCCCAGGCCATCACTTCGTCCAGCAGCGTGGCGATGATTCCGCCGTGCAGCTTGTCACTCCATCCGACGTAATCGTGCCCGGCATGCCACACGGCCCGGGCGGTGCCATCACCGATCTCGATATGCAGGCGCATGCCGATCGGGTTGTCGGCGCCGCACGCGAAGCAATTGTGATCCGCGAAGGCGTAGCGCCGTCCGTCGTCCGCCACGATCGAGCGGCTGTCGCCGAGTGGTGCGCCAATCAGTGATTCGGGTTCCATGACTACCAGCGATCCGTTCCTTCCTCGGCTTCGTAATCCGCCGCGCCCCATTCATCGTCGCCCGTGCTGCGCAGGCACTTGTCGCTGATGGCGAGAGCGAAGGCGTGGCTGACCGCGTATGAATCGCGCAGCATGTTGACGGCTTCGCGGCGGTCGCCCACCCCGTTCGCCTCGAGCAGCTCGCACCATTCGTCGATCGTGCGCCCGGTCTTCTGGGCGACCTGTCGCAGGTCGGCCACGTGTCGTGATGGCATCGTTGTCTTCGCTTGCCTTTCAGATGTCGAGGTTGCGAACCTTGCGGGCCTCACCACGGATGAAATCGCGCCTCGGCTCGACATGTTCGCCCATGAGGGTGCTGAACATCTCGTCCGCGGCTTCCGCGGTTCCCACCTGGACCCGCAGCAACGTGCGGGTCTCGGGGTTCATGGTCGTGTCCCAGAGTTGATCGGCGTTCATTTCGCCCAGGCCCTTGAAGCGCTGCACGGTGACGTTCTTGGTCTTGCCATCGCGCGACAGCTCCTTGAGCGCCGTCTCGCGTTCCTGCTCGCTCGTCGCGTAGCGCGTCACCTTTCCGGTGCTGACGCGGTACAGCGGCGGCTGGCAGATGTACAGGTAGCCGTTGTCGATGATCTGCGGCATGTGCCGGTAGAAGAAGGTGAGCAGCAGCGTGCTGATATGCGCACCGTCGACATCGGCGTCCGACAGCAGGCAGATGCGGTGATAGCGCAGCTTGGCAATGTCGAATGTCTCGCCGATGCCGGCGCCAAGCGCAATGACCAGCGGCCGAATCTTGTCCGAGCTCAGGACCCGGTCGAGGCGCGCCTTCTCCACGTTGAGCATCTTGCCGAACATGGGCAGGATCGCCTGGAAGCGACGATCACGCCCCTGCTTGGCCGATCCGCCAGCGGAGTCGCCCTCGACGATGTACAGCTCCGAGCGCGCCGGGTCGCGCTCCTGGCAGTCGGCCAGCTTGCCGGGCAGGGCCATGCCCTCGAGGGCACCCTTGCGAATGACGAGGTCGCGTGCCTTGCGCGCCGCCTCGCGCGCCCGCGCCGCGGTCAGGCACTTCTCGATGATGCGCCGGCCATCCGCCGGGTTCTCTTCGAGATGCTGCACGATGCCCTCGGTCACCGCATTCTGCACGATGCCCTTGATATCGGCATTGCCGAGCTTCGCCTTGGTCTGGCCCTCGAACTGCGGGTCGGTCAGCTTGACGCTGATCACCGCGGTCAGCCCCTCGCGCACGTCATCGCCGGAGAGGTTGGCCTCCTTCTCGCTCAGCGTGCCCGACTTTCGCGACCACGTGTTGAGCGAGCTCGTCAGCGCGGCGCGGAAGCCGGCGACGTGCGTCCCACCGTCGATGGTGTGGATGTTGTTGGCGAAGGCCAGCACGTTCTCGGCGAACGCATCGTTGTACTGGAGCGCAACCTCGACGTTGGTCGAATCGATCAGCCGGTCCACGTAGATCGGTCGCGAGTTCAGGACGCCGCGGCGCCGATTCAGGTGTCGAACGAAGCTCGTCACTCCGCCCTGGAAGAAGAAGTTCTTCTCGGTATCGGTCCGTTCGTCGCGAAGGCGGATCCAGAGGCCCTTGTTGAGATAGGCAGACTCCCGCATCCGGGTGCTGATCGTGTCCCAGTTGAAGTCCATCGTCTCGAAGATCTCGGCATCGGGGTGGAAGAAGGTGCGCGTGCCGTGCGTCCGCTTCCATCCCGGGTCCAGGCCGCGATTGGCCTCCGCGGTGCCACCGACCTGCTTGACGGCGCCCTGCGGAGCGCCGCGCATGAACTCCTGGACGTGGAGCTTGGAGTCGCGGAGCACCTCGACGCGCATCTCGGAGCTCAGCGCGTTCACCACGCTGATGCCGACCCCGTGCAGGCCGCCGGACACCTTGTAGCCGCCGCCGCCGAACTTTCCGCCGGCGTGGAGCACGGTCATGATCACCTCGAGGGCGCTCTTGCCGGTGCTATGCCGGTCGACCGGGATGCCTCGGCCGTCGTCGACGACCTCGAGCCTGCCGTCGCCGCGGATCGTCACGTCGATGCGCGTGGCCTGGTTGGCCATGGCCTCGTCGATGCTGTTGTCGACAACCTCCCACACGAGCTGGTGCAGGCCGCGCGCATCGGTCGAGCCGATGTACATGCCCGGGCGCTTGCGCACGGCAGTGAGGCCCTCGAGGACCTGGATGCTGGCGGCGTTGTAGCTCGACGCCTTGGCGGCGCGCGCCTTCGGGGCTCGTTCGACGGTCATGTGGGTGGGGCAACCTCCTGGTCGGAATGGACCGATGCCG
>JACDHU010000158.1 GCA_013820865.1 Chloroflexota bacterium | reverse complement strand
GCCGGCCCCAGCTTCCAGATGGCCATCATCAGCGGGTAGTTCCAGGGTGCGACCTGGCCGATCACCCCGACCGGCTCGCGCCGGACCATGCTCGTCCAGCCCTTGACGTACTCCCCGGCGGCCTTGCCCTCGAGCACCCGCGCCGCGCCCGCTAAGAAGCGCAGGTTGTCGACCGAGAACTCGACGTCGAAGCTGGCGACGCTCATCGGCTTGCCGACGTTGGCCGACTCCAGTCTGGCCAGCGCGTCGGCGCTGTCCTCCATCTTCTGCGCCAGGCGCCACAACATGAGACTGCGTTCGGCGGGAGTCGTCTGCGACCAGCCCTCAAAGGCCTCGCGCGCGGCTGCGACGGCCCGGTCGACATCGGCTTCGCCACCTTTTGGAACGTCGCCGATCGGCTCTTCCGTGGCCGGGTTGACGACGGCGACCGTCTCGCCGCCTGCCGAGGCGTCGCTCCAGTCTCCGTTGATGAACATCTGACGGTGCGTGGCAGTAAGAGTCATGACCTCACCTGTGCTGGGCTTGCGAGGACGATGGCCGAGGCTCCTATCCTAGACGGCAATCTGCCGACCCACCCACTGCGCGTCCCAACGGCCGCGTGGCCGCAGATCAGGTAGTACATCTGGGCCAGTTCTGGCCCGCATCAGCTGGTTCTACCGACCTTGGCGGCCAGCAGGTAGCCTCTACCAGACGTCACCCGCCCGCCAATCACAGCTGATCGGAGCGCCCAGGTCGAGGGGAGGGGACAGGTGCGTTCGCAGCACCAGGATGTAGCCGTCCTCGTCGGGCGTCGGCTTCAGCCCGGCCGGCGTCCGAACGAATGATGGCCCGCGCCACGTGTCCCAACCCAGCCGGTGGTAGAACGAGTGACTCGACGTGCCGAGCGCACCCAGCTCGAAGTGGTCATCGATGAAGTCGGCGACGTCACGCATCACCTGCGTCCCAAGACCGGTCCGCTGGCGGGCCACACTCGTCGCCACCGCCTCGACGTAGCCCGTCCGGACGGGCCTCCCGTCGGCATGGAGCTCGCGCTCGACGACCGAGGCATGGGCGACTATCTCGCCGCCCATCTCGAGCACGAAGTGCATGCCGCCTAGAGCATGCTGCCAGTCGTCCTCGGTCATCTGGTCGTCCTCGTCGTCGCTCGCAAAGGCGGCCCACAGAAGCTGTCGGATGGCGCGCACCTGGGCGTCGCTGAGATCATCGGTCGCGATACGGCGCGGGCTGCCCGGATGCTGGCTCATTGGCTCCATGACCGTTCGACGCAAGCTCCTCGCGGCTAACCTGATGGGTGCAGCCATTGGCCGCTACAGCGATGAGTTCGGCCGTCACTGCCAGTCTTAACTGCATCCGGCGCTCAACGACAAGAGTAGCTGGGCGCCACCCAGCTCGACCCATCAGAAGGGACTCCCTGTGACCGAGTTCATCGAGATCCGCGGCGCTCGCGAGAATAACCTGCGGGACATCACGTTGCGCATCCCGAAGCGCCAGATCACGATCTTCACCGGCGTGTCCGGCTCGGGCAAGTCGTCAGTCGTGTTCGACACCATCGCGACAGAGGCCCAACGGCAGCTTTACGAGAACTTCAGCATGTTCATCCGGAGCTTCCTGCCGCGTTACCCGCAGCCTGATGCGGATGCCATCGAGAACCTGAGCATGGCCGTGATCGTCGATCAGAAGCGGCTGGGTGGCGGCTCCCACTCAACGGTCGGCACGATCACCGACATCTTCACCCTGCTGCGCCTGCTCTTCTCGCGTCTGGGCCAGCCGCACGCCGGCTACTCCAACGCGTTCTCGTTCAACGATCCGCAGGGCATGTGCTCGGAGTGCAACGGAATCGGCCGCAAGATCGGCGTGGTAGCCGACGACTTCCTCGATCTCTCGAAATCGCTCAACGAGGGTGCCGTCCAGGTGCCTGTGTTCGCCGCCTGGGAGAGCGGCGCGTACGCCGCCTCGGGCTTCTTCGACAACGACAAGAAGCTGGCCGACTACACCCCGGAGGAGATGGACCTACTGCTCTACGGCAAGGCCAGGAAGTACAAGCTGCGGATCGGCGACAACACGATGAACGCCACGTACTTGGGCGTGATCGAGAAGTTCGAGCGTTCCTACGTGCGGCGTGACGTCAAGACACTATCGGAGCGCACGCAACGTACCGTCGAGCCGTACCTCCGGCCGAGGCAGTGCCCCTTGTGCAAGGGCGCCCGGTTGAGCCAGGCGGCGCTGGCATCGAAGATCAAGGGCCGGTCGATCGCCGACCTGGCGGCGATGGAGGTCGGTGACCTGATAGGAGTCGTCAGCGAAATCGATGGGCCGGTCGCCGCGCCGATGGTCTCGACGCTGGTGGAGCGGCTCCAGCACATGGTCGACATCGGGCTCGACTACCTGAGCCTTGACCGCGAGACGGACACGCTGTCGGGCGGCGAGTCGCAGCGCATCAAGATGGTCAAGCACCTCGGCAGCAGCCTCGTCGACGTGATGTACATCCTCGACGAGCCGAGCATCGGGCTCCACGCCCGGGACGTCCACCGCCTCACCGAGCTGCTGCAGAAGCTGCGCGACAAGGGCAACACGGTCATCGTCGTCGAGCACGATCCGGACGTCATGAGGCTTGCCGATCACATCATCGACATGGGCCCGGGCGCCGGCAACGCAGGCGGCGAAGTCGTCTTTGAGGGTAGCCACGCCGGGCTACGCCAGGCGGGCACGCTGACCGGTCGATACCTTGACCGGTCACTGCCCATCAAGGATCCGGTTCGTCCGCCGAAGGAGTGGATCCCGATCAGGGGCGCGAGCCTCAACAACCTCAAGAACGTCGACGTGGACATTCCGACGGGCGTCCTGACGGTCATCAGCGGCGTGGCCGGGTCGGGCAAGAGCTCGCTCATCGACGGCGTGTTCCTACCCCAACACCCAACGGCAATCGTTATCGACCAATCCGCGGTGGGCGCTTCGACGCGCTCCAATCCGGCGACCTACACGGGCGTCATGGACGACGTGCGCAAGGCTTTCGCAAGCGCCAACAAGGTCGACGCCGGGTTGTTCAGCTTCAACTCGAAGGGCGCCTGCCAGAACTGCAAGGGCTCGGGCGTCATCTACACCGACCTCGCCTTCCTCGACGGAATCAAGACGCCATGCGAGGTATGCCAGGGACGGCGCTTCAAGGAGGAAGTACTCGAATACAGGCTGGACGGACGCAACGTCAGTCAAGTGCTGGAATTGACGGTGGCCGATGCTCTGTCGTCGTTCAAGCAGCCCGAGATCGTGCGCAAGCTGCAGGCGATGAGTGATGTCGGCGTCGACTACCTGACTCTCGGACAGCCGCTCAGCACCCTCTCCGGTGGCGAGTGCCAGCGGATCAAGATGGCCAGCGAGCTTCACCGCAAGGGCAACATCTACGTTCTCGACGAGCCGACGACCGGCCTTCACATGTCTGACACGAGCCACCTGCTGGCAATGCTGGACCGGCTGGTTGATGCCGGCAACAGCGTCATCGTGATCGAGCACAACCTCGACGTTGTCCGAAACGCCGACTGGATCATCGACCTCGGCCCGGAGGGCGGCACGAGGGGCGGCGAAATCGTGTTCACGGGGACGCCCACCGAGCTTCTCGGAGCGCCTGGCTCACTGACCGGTCAGTTCCTCCGTCGCGGCGTGCCCGGTGCCGAAGCTGAAGCGGCGCCGCTCGTGGAATCCCACGTCAGCGGCTAATCTCTGACGATGCCCTTGGCCGCCTTTCCGACCTCGGTGTCTATACCCGGCCTCACGTTTCGACATGTCGTGATGCCAGATGATTTGCCGGCCATGAACGACGTCGCGAATGCGTCACGGATCGCCGAAGGCGAAGTGTGGCTCACCTCGTACGATCAGTTCCGGGCGTTCTACGAGAACCTGTCTAACTGCGACCCGGCCACCGACGTGCTGGTCGCCGAGCGCGAAGGCCGTATCGTGGGCTATGGGCGGGCTTCCTGGTACGAGGAACTCGGGGGGCAGCGGGTGTACGAGCCGACGGCCTTCATCCACCCGGAAGAGGCGCCCGAACTTCTTGATGCCGTTACCGCCGCGATGGAGGAGCGCTGCCGCGAGATCGCGGCCGCCCACCCGCCGGGACCCAAAGTCCTCGAGTCCGAGGGCGCCGATGGAGCGGCGGTCCGGGTGAGTGTCCTCCTGGCCCGCGGGTACGAACCGGTGCGCTACTCCTTCGTAATGATCCGGCCCAATCTGGACGACCTGTCCGACGCGCCGTTGCCCGACGGCCTCGAGATCCGCGATGTCCAGCCCGATCAGCTGCGGACGATTTTCGATGCCGAGGTGGAAGCCTTTCGCGACCATTGGGGCGCATCAGTGCCTACCGAAGCCGACTACCGGCAGTTTCTCAGCGACCCAGTCCAGGGCGACCACACGTTGTGGAACGTTGCCTGGGATGGCGACCAGGTGGCGGGCATGGTCCGGGGCTACATCAACGAAGCGGAGAATCAGAGTTTCGGGCGCAAGCGCGGCTGGGTCGAGAACATCAGCGTTCGCCGCCCATGGCGCCGTCGCGGACTGGCCCGGGCGCTGATCGGGGCCAGCATAAGGACGCTGCGCGACCACTTAAGCAACCCCGGCTGACTATGTGTATACCTCTCCACGATAGTGATGCGCTGACTTGTAGACCGTTGGGCCTACCGGCCATGATCGGTCGCTATACCACCTCCCGCGGCGGATACCCTAGGTGCCGTGGACACGATCCGACCAGTCACGCTGCACGACCTGCCGGGTGTCTACGGCGTCTGCCTGGCTACAGGCGATTCGGGGAGGGACGCCACCGGTCTCTACCGAAATCGTGATCTGCTGGGCCACGTTTTCGCCGGACCGTATGTGGTCGGCCAGCCCGAGACTTCGTTCGTCGTGGCGGACGCGCAGGGCGTGGCCGGCTACGTGCTTGCGGC
>JACDHU010000157.1 GCA_013820865.1 Chloroflexota bacterium | reverse complement strand
CGGGTCCGGTGTTCCCCAGGCCTCGCCGGATGTCGCTCCTCGGCGCAGTCCTCGCCGCACTCGCCGTGTACGCCCTCCAGTTCCTTCGCTTTAGCATGAACACACGCGTTCGGACCGTCGAGGATCTCGAGCGCGCGACGGGTTTGCCCGTGCTTGCGTCGTTCCCGAGAATCGGTGCGGGGAGTCGTCGGCTACCGCTGGAGACTGCTTCCTACCTGCGGACGGCGATCGCCATCGCCACGGCGAACGTGCAGCCGAAGATCCTCCTCGTGACATCGGCAAACGCCGCAGACGGCAAATCGAGCGTCGCCATAGCGTTGGCGACCTCCTTCGCGCGCCAACGGTCTCGAACGCTTCTCCTGGATTTGGATCTGCGACGGCCCGTTCTCGGGAGCGAGTTCGGCCTCTCGCGGTACGGAACGCCGAGGACGAGCGATGCACTCGAGGGCCAGCACGATGTCTTTCCTACGGCAGTCAGCGCGTCGAGCGTGCAATTCGACGTACTGCCGAGTTTTTCCGCTGCACCCGATGCGTCCGAGTAGATCAGCATGAACATCGAGCGCGTCCTCGACATGTTCGCAGGGTCCTACGACGTCATCGTCATCGACTCGCCACCCGTGCTGCCCGTCACCGACGCGCTCACCATAGCTCCATTCGTGACGGGCGTGATTCTCGTCGCGCGACTGATCGCGTCGGAACGTCGCAGCGTCGAGCGCGCGGTGATGCTGATGCAGCGCCACGACGTGAACCTGCTCGGGGTCGTCGCGACAGGAGACCGACGCATTCGATCCGTAGCCACGACGTACGCGGCTGGGCGTCGCGCGGCCGCGACGGCGATGGGGAGCCACGAGTCGCGCAAGAACTCAGCCGCTGCCGAATCCCTCGCTGCGGAACCGCGCAACTAGACTGTCGGCGACCCGAGACCACGAAAACTCGTCCTCTATCATTTCCGTCGCTCCTCGACCCAAGGCACGTGCCGAACCGTCACGCACCGACGTCTCGGCGCGTTTCATCATCTTGGCGATCTCGTCCGCCGTGTTGTCCGCCAGCACGAAGCCGGCTCCATGCCGCTCGACCGTGGGAGCCAAGTTCGTCGCATGGCTGATCAAGACCGGCACACCGAGCGCAGCCGCCTCGAGCACGGCGGTGGGCAAACCTTCCCACCGAGACGTGTGGACGAAGACGTCGGCTGCGGCAAGGAGACCGACTCGTTCTTCACCGTACTTCGCCCCGTGGAGGCGAACGCTCGCAGCGAGACCGAGGCGGCCAATCATACTTTCCAGAACGCGCCGATCCGGACCGTCACCAACGAGCCACAGCGTCCCGACTCCGCCGGCCGATAGGTAGCGGGAAAATCCATCCAGAAGCAAGTCGAGTCCTTTGTGCTTGAGGGCCAGACGACCGCAGAAACAGAAGACCGGTCGTACGTCGCGGTGATCGACCGGCTCGCGACGCTCGAGGGACACCTGCCCGTTCGGCACCAGCACGACGTCCGTGCGGGGAGCCAAGCGTCGAAGGTCATCGAGTTCACTCTCGCCAACGGCGTGCAATAGATGTGCTCGGCGGAGGATCCGTCCCTCGACGAGCGTGACGTACACCGCCTTCTGGACACGATCCTTCGCGAGAACCCACGGCGAATAGCCCCCGTGTGGCGTGAGACCGTAGACGATGCCCCGGCGATAGAGGGTGTCGGCGATCGAGCGGAACTCGGGTATGAACACGGAGTGGAGCTGCACCAAGGCGTCGAGGTGCAGTGTGCGCAGTGCCTCCCGAAGGTCTCCCGACAGGACGAAGCGCAGCGGCGTGGTGGTGAACGTACGACGACGATAGCTCGTCGGAGCCGAGGGGTACGACTGGCGTTTCCCGGTCAAGCTCCACACCTCGACGTCGTGCCCGGCGCGCTGCTGCTCCGTGGCGAGGTAGTGGACGACCTTGTTCACGCCGTTCATCGAGTCGGCTGAGGCGGTACCCAAGAGGACGTGCACAATCCGCATCTGCGTCGTTCGATGCCGGTCCTCGGGTTCGGTCGCACGCGACATACGACGATTCTTAGCATAGTTGCCACTTGCTACCTGTCCGGACGGTCGAATGCCGTGCGGATGAGGGGCGTCGAGGGTACCGAGGTCCTGCGGGGCGGGCGCTACGACGTCGTCACGGGTGGGCATCGCACGTCCTCTCGACTATCCTCGTCACCGCCGTGCGGTGGCTCCGTCGTCGATGCGTACCGCAGCCGCGAGCACCTTCCGCGCATCAAGACATTTCATCCTCTCAACCGGACCGCCGCACTTGCGATCCCATATACCACACACCCTCTGAAGGAAAAATCATCTCAGCCGAGGCGGAGTCACCACGCTGATCCTCCACGAATGATATTGCCTCGGGTAGAGTGGATATCGTGTCTGGAGCGAGGAGATTCAGCATCGTGATGCCGGCCTACAACGCCGAGCGCTTCCTCCATGAAGCGCTCGAGAGTGTCATGGCCCAAACGTACGAGGCGTTCGAACTCATCTTCATCGACGACGGTTCGACGGATGGCTCGCGAGCTATCGCTGAAGCGTTCGCAGCAACTGATCGGCGTATACGCGTGATTTCGCGTGAGAACCGCGGGCTCTGTGCGAGCCTCAATCAAGGTATCGACCTCGCCCACGGTCCCTGGGTTGCAATCATGCACGCGGACGACGTCATGGAGCCGGACAGGATCGAGCGTCAGATCGCGTTCATCGAGGACCATCCACACCTCGCCGTAGCCAGCTCGTTCGTCACCTACATCGATGAGAAGGGGCGAACGATCGGACGGTACGTATCGGACCTCGTCGATTTCGACAGCGTTCGCTCCATGTATGAGAAGAACGAGGTGGTGGGATTCCATCATCCTGCGGTGATGCTCCGTAAAGACGTCGTCGAGGCCGTCGGTGGGTATCGCGACGCTTTCTGGCCGTGCGAAGACGTCGACCTCTGGAATCGAATTTTGGAGCACGGTCACCAGATCCTCGTCCAACCGGAGTTCCTGCTCCGCTACCGCTTCCACGGGAGCTCCGCGTCGATCTCGCGTGCGCGACTACTCCAGCGGAAGTTTCGCTGGGTCGAGGCGTGCATCGTCGCCCGCAGGAGCGGGAGGGAGGAGCCGAGTTGGAACGAGTTCCTCGTCCAGCTCACCAAGCTTCCGTGGTGGGCGAGAGTGAACCTAGAACGCGTCGATCTCGCACGGAGCTTGTACAAAGCAGCCGTCCTGTCATACTCCCAAGACCGCACGATTTCGCTCATGACGAACTTATCGGGTGCTGCACTGCTGGCACCCATACTCGTCGTGAAGGAGGTACGGGCGAAATTCACTGGATCGAAGGCCACTTCAGCGTCGACGCACAGTGAGGTCGAGGCGAGAAACGACCCGACGAGGCTCGTCGATTGATCATGCCGGGACCGGACATCGATCTTAGGAGGTTCCTCTGCTGACGAACACCTTCTCGAGGAGCCACCGACGCTCGATACGGTCGCGATCGCGTCTACTGATGACGTCGAAGCCATGCGGTGCACGCACGACACGGAGATGGTCGAGGAGTTCCGAGACCGGCACGAACCAACCGCCGCGGGCGGCGAGATCCGTCATGAGCTTCACGAAGCGAGGATGGAGCTTCCCATTCTCGAAGAAATCGCTGAAGCCGAAGTGCGTGTACATGATGCACGCGCCCCCCTCCTCTACGAGCGACTCCTGGTTCGCCTCACCGATCGTGCGCATGAACCGCTTGCCGTTGCCCCCATCCGACGACGCGAACCAATGATTCACGTACGGCAGTCGCGGATCGTGATACGGCATCATCGGGCAGTACTTCAACGTGTTGATGCCCGTGTAAACGAAGTTTCGGACGTACTCGACGTGCTCCTTACACCTATCGCCCCAGAAGTACGGCGACGACTCAGTCGAACCTCCCGCACGATCACGCATGCTGTAGCGGGTGACCACGTCGTACGCGAGCCGATTCAGTCCCGACACGCGCGCCGACCCCCAATAGACCGCGTCACGGCAGTCAGCGTGATTCACGTGAATCCTCGGATACGCACCGAACAACCTCCGGAACTCCTCGAGCCCCGCCAACGCCTGCGCACGCGCCGACGTGTGGAACGTCGCGTTGTGCAACGCGATCTCGAACCCCTGCGCCTGGAGCGCCTGAACCCACTCCCGATACGGTTCATCCGCGCACGTCATCCCACCGATCTTGGGGCGCTCCGCACCCTGCAGGGGCCACACCGACTTCGTGGTCCGCATGCCGAGATCGTGCAAGAAGCGGTACATCTCGGGACCGTTCGACATCGTCGTGCGATCCGTGTCGTCGAAGATGGTGAAGGCAAAGCGCTTCCCATCCGGCCATTTCACCGGAGCGTGCATCAGGTTCCAAGCCGTTTCTCACGAATCTCGCGCATTTCTCACATGATGCCGCGAGCACGCCACGACCGATGCGGCGAACTTCATTCGAGATTAGTGCCCAACGCCCGCCCTTCCTTTGCCGCACTGCTATCACATCTGATACGATGGCAGCATGCGCGAGCCGAGCCCACTCCTCGCCGAAGTCCTGGAATCCGCAGCGCGGTTGCAAGCGATCGTGCCTGACGCCGTACTGGTAGGCGGTGCGGCCGCAGCGCTCCACGCTTCACACCGAGACTCCTTCGGGCACGACCACGATCTGCACGACCTCAGTGATCGGTTCGATCTCGTGCTCGACGCCATCGAACGCACCGATGGCTGGGTGACGAACAGGATCGTGCCCGGCAAGATCATCCTCGGCGAACTGGGCGAGATCGAGGCCGGCGTCCGTCAGATGATCCGCACGCGCCCGCTCGAGATCCTGGAGGTGGAGCTCTCGTCCGGCCGCACCCTTCGCATCCCGACGCTCGAGGAGACGCTGCGGGTGAAGGCGTTCCTCATCGTGCGCCGTAACC
>JACDHU010000156.1 GCA_013820865.1 Chloroflexota bacterium | reverse complement strand
CCGCGCATGCCGACGATCATCGTCGCGTTGGCGCTGACCCTCATCGGCCTGCTGGGAACCTTCGGCGGGTTGCTGCCGACAGTGGCCGGCCTCGACTCGGCGACGCTCGGCGTCTGGGCCTTCATCGCCGCGTTCGGCGTGATGCTGGCCGGCATCATCTTCAAGGGTCTCTAGATCGCGGCCTCGGGGACGCCGAGCAGGGCAGGCAGGATGCTGCCGAAGAAGTATCCGGCGATGCCTGCCACGGCGCCGAGCGCCACGATCTCGAAGCCGGATGCCAGCCAGGACCGATGCGTCCATCGGCTCTTGACGACGCCAATGGTGAACAGGACGGCCAGCGTCGCGAGCACTGAGCCGATGATCGCCGCGGTGCCAGTGAAGAGGAGGTGCGGCAGGATGGGGGGAATCGCGCCGAGTCCGAAGGCCGCGCCCATGAACAGCGCCCCCTGGAGAGGCGATCCCTCGTCCGGCTCGACCGCAAGCCCGAGCTCTTTCTCCACCATCGTCTTCAGCAGCACGTCGGGATGCTCGGCCATGATCCGGGCGACATGGCTGGCAGCTTCGCGCGGCAGTCCGTCCTCTTCGAGCATGAACGCCATCTCGGCCTCGGCCTCGCCGGGACGCTCGTGGACTTCGACCCGCTCGCCCACAATCTGGGCCTCGAAGATCTCGCGCTGGCTCTTGCTGCCGATGTACTCGCCGGCCGCCATGCTGAAGATGCCGGCCAGGCCCGACGCGATTCCGGCGACCAACACGGCGAACTGATCGCCGCCGGTGGCACCTGCGACCGTGCTGACCACCGCCAGCGTGCTGACCAGGCCATCTTGCGCGCCGAAGATCACCTCGCGCACCTCGCCCAGGAGGCTGGCGCGCCGTCGCTCGTCCGCAAGGTGGGTGGCCAGAAACTCGCGATCGAACTCGTGCGCTGCCATGTCGGCGCGGGAGTCCTCATCGGCCATGAGCTCGGCGGTCCGGTCATCCATGAACCGATCGTAGTCGAGACCGGTATCTCCCGCGTCGGAACGATTGTCGCGCTCTCGGCGTCAGGCGCTGCACAACCCGAATGGGAGAAAAGGTCACATGGCCCGACCCGCATCATCCATCGCTCGTCTCGCACCGTTCGTCCTCTTCTTGGTGTTCGTCCTGGCCGCCTGCGGCTCGGCTGGAACCGCCCTCGTCGGCGAGGATCGCGCCGCCGACGGGGACCAGGTGGGTGCGCCGGACGAGGGCACCGCGGGCGGAGACGGCTTCGCCGAGGAACCCGATACCGCAGAGCCGGGCGGCCCGAGCGGTGGGGAGCCACTGGCCGCCCCGATCGAGCAGCGCATCATCAAGACCGGCGAGATCACGCTCGAGGTGGAGAGCGTCGCCGAGACGTTGGGTCGTGTTCGCGCCCTGACCGCGGAGCTGAACGGCTACGTCGGCGGCTCGCAGGCCGGCACGCTCGAGGAGAGCGCGACACTTACCCTCCGCATACCCGCCGCCGCCTTCGACACGATGCTTGCTCGGCTGCACGAGCTCGACGTGGAGGTCATTGCCGAGGCCACGCGCGAGCAGGATGTCACCGGCCAGGTCGTGGACCTCGAGGCGCGGGTTGATAACCTCCGCGCGTCGGAGGCCTCGTACCGCGAGCTCGTCGCCCGCGCCGAGGAAGTGGAAGACATTCTCGCCGTGCAGTCGCGCCTGGACCAGGTGCGGGGCGAGATCGAACAGCTTCAGGCCCAGCTTGACGCGCTGGAAGGGCAGGCCGCACTGTCGACCCTGACGATCACGCTGATCCCGCGCGACGAGCCGATCGAGACGCAGGCCGCGACCTGGGATCCGGGAGGCCAGCTCGACCGTGCGCTCGCGTCGCTGGTGGGCATCGGCCAGGGCCTGTTCGACGGGCTCATCTGGTTCGCCATCGTGTGGCTGCCGATCCTCGGCGTGCTCGCGGTGATCGTGCTCGTTCTCCTGCGTGGAGTCCTCGAAGTGCGACGCCGGATGCCGCCTCCAGGAGCCCGCCCAGCGGCCACCAGCCGGGACGAGAGCGCCGCCTGATGGGTTAGACTGCGGGTCGAGTCCTTTAACTCCGGCACCGTGATGCCGGGAAGGAGATCCGATTGCAGACGGCTGCGCACCGAATCGAACATTCCACGACGCCAGCGCCCTCCGGCCTACCGGGCAGTAGGGGACTGGCGTCGTCGCTGTCTCCGGGCGTTCTCGCCCTGGAGGGCGGACATCTCGTGCGCGGCACGCTTCACGGGAGTGGAGACGCCGCAGAGGGCGAGCTCGTGTTCACCACTGCGTCCACCGGATGGGGCGAGATCCTGACCGATCCGTCGTACGCCGGGCAGATGGTCGTCCTGACGCACCCGATGGCCGGCAACTACCGCCTCGCGCGCGCCGAGCTCGAGTCATCGCGGGTTCACGCGCGCGGACTGGTCGTGTCGCGCCTGGTGGATCCGCCGCCGGGACCAGGACCCTCCTTGGTCGAGCTGGCTGCCGAGGGTGGGATCCCGATCATCTCCGGCGTCGATACCCGCTCGATCACGCTGCTGCTGCGCAACGGCGCCGCGCGCCGCGCGGTGATCGCCTTGGACGCGGTGTCCGACGACGAAGTTGTCGCCCGTGCGCGCGGCAGCGTGGCGTGGGACGCGGTCGACCATGTGGCGATGGTGGCGACTCGCACGCCGTACGTGGTCGCATCGGCGGGTGAGCGGCGTGCCCGTGCCGTACTGATCGATTACGGCGTGAAGCGCTCCCTGCTCGCCGCGTTCGCTGCACGTGGCGTCGAGGTCACGGTGCTGCCGGCGGATGTGACCGGCGCCGCTGTAGCCACGCATCAGCCCGACCTCGTCATCGGTTCGCCTGGTCCGGGCGATCCGTCACGCATGGCCGCACAGATCGCCACCGTGCGCACGGTGGCGGACGGGGCGCTGGCGGGCGGGCCGCCGTTTCTGGGCATCTGCCTCGGCCACCAACTGCTGGCCCTGGCGGCTGGCGCGGAGACGCGGCGCCTGGCGGTCGGCCACCATGGAGGAAACCATGCGGTTCTCGAGTCGATCACGGGGCGTGTCGACATCGGCGCGCACAATCACGAGGTCGAGGTTGTCGATGGTCCGGCGCTGGCGGCTGCGGGGTACGCAGTCAGCCATCGCGACCTGAACGACAACGTCGTCGAGGGTCTGGTGCACGCGAGCGGCCGGATCGCATCGGTCCAGTTTCATCCCGAAGGAGCGCCCGGGCCCATCGACGCGTCGCGCGTCTTCGACCTGGCGCTGGAACGCGCGCTGGCATGACGATGCCGCGTCGCGTGTTGGTCATCGGCTCGGGGCCGATCCTCATCGGCCAGGCGGCGGAGTTCGACTACGCCGGCGTGCAGGCCTGCCTGGCGTTGCGGGCCGAAGGCGTCGAGACCGTGCTCGTCAATTCGAATCCGGCCACCGTCATGACCGATCCCGACGTCGGCGGCATCGTCATCATCGGCCCACTCACGCTGGCGAACGTGACCAGGGTCATCGAAGAGCATCGCCCGGACGCGTTGCTGCCGACGCTGGGCGGACAGACCGGACTCAACCTGGCGGTTGCGCTCGACGATGCGGGCGTGCTGGAGCGGCATGGCGTGCGCGTCCTGGGAACCCCGTTGGCAGCGGTTCGTGCGGCGGAGGATCGCGGCGGCTTTCGCGATCTCGTGACCGGCATCGGAGAGCCCGTGCCGGAGAGTGCGGTCGTCGAGAACGTCGACGATGGGATGCGTTTCTTCGAGCACCTGCGCGCGCCGATCGTGGTTCGTCCGGCCTTCACGCTTGGTGGGGGTGGTGGTGGCTTCGCGAATACGGCAGCCGAGGCACGCGAGCGGATCGCGGCCGGTATCGCGATGAGCCCCATCGGTCAGGTGCTCGTGGAGCGATCGCTCATCGGGTGGTACGAGATCGAGTTCGAGGTGCTGCGCGACGCCTCCGACACGACGATCGCCATCTGCGGCATGGAGAACCTTGATCCGATGGGGGTCCATACCGGCGACAGCATCGTGGTGGCACCCATTCAGACCCTGCCCGACCCGCTTGTGCAGCGCCTGCGCCGATGCGCCCTCAACATCGCGCGTGCCCTGAAGCTGGAAGGTGGCTGCAACGTGCAGCTCGCCGTATCGCCGGACGGCCGTGATTATCGGGTCATCGAGGTCAACCCCCGGGTCAGCCGTTCCTCGGCGCTGGCATCGAAGGCGACCGGGTATCCGATTGCGCGTATCGCGGCGCTCATCGCGCTCGGGCACCGGCTGCACGAGATGCCGAACCCCGCGACCGGCGGCAACAGCGCGGCCTTCGAGCCCGCGGTCGACTATGTCGTCGTCAAGCTACCGCGCTGGCCATTCGACAAGTTTCCGCTGGCGGATCGGTCCCTGGGGATCCAGATGAAGGCGACCGGCGAGGCGATGGCCATCGATCGCGAGTTCGGCTCCGCCCTGCTCAAGGCCATCCGCTCCCTGGAGCCGCGTGGCCGAGGCTGGCTGTGGGAGGACCCGACGTGGGAGCTGGCCGATCGCGTCCCGAGTGACCTCGAGGCGTTTCTTGCGCCGACCGACACGCGTCTGTGGAGGTTGGTCGGCCTCCTGCGCCACGGCTGGACCGATGCCGCCGGGCTCGCGGCGGCCACCGGGATCGCTCCCTGGTTCACCGATCGGCTGGCCGAGCTGGTGGCCGCTGAGCGGGGGGTCGTTGGCGCGCCCCTGCTGGACGCAAAGCGCACGGGCTTCGGCGACGCGGACATCGCCGTCCTGTCTGGCGTGCCGCCCGCGGCAATCCGGCGCGCACGGGTGCGAGCCGGCATCGGTCCGGCGTATCGTCGGGTGGATACCTGCGCCGGTGAGTTCCCGGCCGAGACGCCGTACTTCTACTCGTCGTACGCGGAGCCCGAAGTGACGCCGCCCGCCGAACGGCGAAGCGTGATCGTGGTCGGGTCAGGACCG
>JACDHU010000155.1 GCA_013820865.1 Chloroflexota bacterium | reverse complement strand
GCCGCTCTGGTCGTCACCGGCACGACCTTCATTCTCCTTGCGTCCATCGGCGTCGTGCGAATGCCCGATGTCTACATGCGGATGCAGGTCTCGACCAAGGGCGCGTCCCTGGGAGCCGGCTGCGTGCTCCTCGCCGTCCCGGTCTTCTTCGGCGACGTGGCGATCGGCGTCCGGGCCTTGCTGATCATCGTCTTCATCTTCCTCACCACGCCGATCTCGGCGCACATGCTCGCCCGAGCCGCGTACATCGTTGGCGTGCCGCTGTGGGAGGGGAGCGTGGTGGACGAGCTGAAAGGCCGATACGACCGCGAAGCGGGCGAGCTGGCCAGCCCCGACGAGGAGGAGGGCCCGGTGGGCACGGCGTAGCCGCGCAGGCGCACACGAGAACGCCCCTCCCCGGCTGACCGGAGAGGGGCGTCGTGGTCTCGGGGGCCAGATCGGTCTATTCGCCGCCTGGCGTGACCTCCACCGTGCCGCGCGTGAAGCCATCGCCCGTGGCGTCGTCGAGACCTTCGAGCGCAGCCTCCGCGAGATCAGTGCGATAGGCGTCCTCCGGCGGCGCCTCGCCGATGATCCCGGAGTCGAGGCTGATGTCAACGGTCTGCTGCCACTGATCGGCGTCCATCATGCCGATCCCGTCAGGTGACGGCCAGATGAGCGGGTTGATCTCGTTCATCATCCAGGCCTGGTGTCCGGCACCGAGCGTCGAGCCCGCATCGGTCGTGTATCCGACGCAGTCGTCGGGGTTGTCGCGGCAGAAGATCCAGCCACGGAAGCTCGCGCGCAGGAAGCCCTCGGCGACGTCTTCGTTGCCGTCCTCCGCGAGCCAACTGGCACGGGCGAAGATCGCGTCCTGGAGCATGGCCGTGCCGACCTCGTTGTAGTCGATGACGTTCATGTCCTCGGGCTGGTAGAGCTCGCCGGTGTCGGGATTCTCGGCCTCCAGGACCTGGGCGTACTCGTTGTAGATCATGGCCTCGGCGACATCGATGTCCCTGGCCAGGAACGCGAGCATGTCGAAGTTCTGGATGACCTTCTCGTAGTCGACATCCTGCTCCAGGCCCTCGGCGCTGGCAGCGGCGGTCACTTCGAATTCGTTGCCGAAGTCCCAGACACCGACCTTCTTGTCCGCGAAGTCCGCGGGCGAGGTGATGCCCGAATCGGCCCACGCGACCGACAGGGTGCCGGAGCGTTGGAAGATCTGGGCGATGTTGACGAGGTCGGAGCCTGCATCGCGCGCCTCGAGCACCTTCGGCACCCAGCTGATGGTGAACTCGGGTCCGTCGGCGGCCGATCCGGCCTGCTGAGGAATGACATCCGGCCCGCCCGGGACAATCTCGAGGTCAATGCCCTCTTCTTCATAGTAGCCCTCTTCGAGGGCCGCGAAGTAGCCGGCGAACTGCGCCTGCGGCGCCCACTGGAGCTGGAGACGGGCCGCTGTCATCTCGGCCCCGCTACCATCATCGCTTGCCCCGTCGCTGCCACCGGGCGCTCCACTCTCTCCGCCGGTCTGCGTACCGCAGGCGGCCAAAACGAGCATCGCGCTCACTGCGACGCTCAACCAGATCCGGGATCGCTTCATCCACTCGGCTCCTTGTATTGCCATTGCTCGGGGATTCCCCCCTTTGATTGGCGGATTCTACGGATCAAGCGCACATCAAGCGCGACTTATCCACACTGATTCACCCGGGATGTTCGCCGCGCACCGTGGAATGCCAGGGGATGAGCACACGTTCGAGGGCGACGATCGCGAGATAGAACGCGATTCCGGTGATCGCCCCGAGCAGGATGGCGGCCCAGGTCACGTCGAAGCGCAATGCCGATGCGGACTGCACCACCACCCGACCGATGACGTTCGAGGCACCACCGAAGTATTCGCCCACGATGGCGCCGATGAGGCTGAGCGTGGTCGCCACCTTGAGCGCGGTCAGGAAGTAGGGAAGCGCATTCGGCAGCCGCAGCTTGCGAAGAATCTCCCAATCGGACGCGGCATACGAGCGCATGAGCTCCAGGGCCGATGGCTCGACCTGGGTCAGGCCGCGGGTCACGTTGATCATGATCGGGAAGAAGACGAGCAGCGCCGCGATCATCATCTTGGACAACGGGTTGGTGATGCCGAACCAGGCGTTGAAGATCGGCGCGATGGCAATGATCGGGATGGCATTGGCCGCGATGGCGAATGGTAGGACCGCGTCACGTGCGGTCGCCCAGCGCGCGATGCCGAAGGCCACGATGAGCCCGACCGTGGTGCCGATGAGAAGACCGCCCACCGCCTCGAACAAGGTGACGCGAGCCGCCTCGAACAATGGCCAGCGACCGGCTCCCCAGTTCTCGACCAGCGCCGCACCGATGGCCGACGGAGCGGGCAGGATGAAGGCCTGCATGCCGAAGCCACGCACCGCGAGCTCCCAGAGCACGATGACGCCGATGAAGACCATGATGGCCGGCACGTAGTAACGCACCGTTCGGCCCATCCGGAGCAGGCGCCCGGGTCGCGGGGGCAGCGGGACGCCGACCGACGGCGCGGCCGCCGTCATCCGATCCCACCCTCCGCCGCCATGCGCTCCTCGGATACAAGCGCGGGCTCCGCGCCCAGGGCCCCGCCGGAACGCAGAGCTTCACGCACCTCGGTGACGTGGCGGAAGTACCGCGGATCCTCCCGCGTCTCGTCGTTGCGGGGCTGGGGCAGTGCCACGTCCACAACGTGCGTGATGCGGCCCGGGCGCGCGCTCATGACCGCCACCCGGGTAGAGAGGAACACCGCCTCGGGGATCGAGTGGGTGACGAAGACGATCGTCGTGCCGGTCTGCTGCCAGATGCGCAGGACCTCGGCGTTCATGCGCTCGCGGGTCATCTCGTCCAGCGCGCCGAACGGCTCATCCATGAGCAGGATCGACGGCTGAAGGGCAAGCGCCCGCGCGATCGCCACGCGCTGCTGCATGCCACCCGACAGCTGATACGGATGGTGGCTCGCGAAATCGCTCAGCTCCACCAGCGCGAGCATCTCCCGGGCGCGGGCATCGCGCTCGGATCGGTCCATGCCGAGCAACTCGAGCGGCAGCTTGACGTTGTCGGAGACGCTGCGCCACTCGAACAGGACGGGAGCCTGGAAGACCATGCCGTATTCCCGTCCACGGCGGGCGGCGTGGGCGGGCTTGCCGTTGACCTCGACGCTGCCGGCCGTCGGCGCGGTGAGGTCGCCGATGAGCCGCAGCAGCGTGCTCTTCCCGCAGCCCGAAGGACCGATCAGGCTGACGAACTCGCCGCGTCCGATCTCGAGGTCAATTCCATCGAGCGCGGTGGTGACCCCGTGGCCGACCGTGAATTGCTTGTCGACGCCGCTGACGCGGACGACAGGGGTGGGCTGAGAGGAATCGGTCATCAGGCAGCCTCGGTGCGGAGACCGCGACCGCGTAGTGCGGCAAGCTCGGCGATCCGGATCAGGGTGAAGAAGGCGATTCCGAGGATGGCGCAGGCGACGATGGTCGCCCACAGCTTCTCGGGGCCGCTGATGTACTGGCTGTTGAAGTTGATGATGGCTCGACCGAGGCCGTTCGGGATGCCGCCGGGTCCCTCGCCCACGATCGCGCCGACGATGCTGGCCGTGGCGCTGATCTTCAGCGCCGTGAACAGGTACGGCAGCGATGCGGGCATCCGAACCTTCCAGAACACGCTCCAGCGCGAAGCGGCATATGAGCGCATGAGCTCCAGGGCGCGTGGATCGGGCGAGCGCAGTCCGCTGATCATGGCGATGGTGACCGGGAAGAACGTCAGGTACGTGGCGATGATCACGACGCTCAGCACGTTCGGCCCGAAGGCGAAGACGATCATGGGGGCCAGGGCGATGATCGGGATCGTCTGGCTGGCGATGACATACGGGACCAGTGCTCGCTCCATGAGCTTCGAGTGCACGAACAGCGCCGCCAGGCCGATGCCGATGGTCGCCCCCAGCAAGAACCCGATGGCCGCCTCACGCCAGGTGTAGAACGCCGCCCCCGCCAGGAACTGCGCCAGCGACTCGTCCGATCCGCGCTGCACCGGCGCGGCGAGCGCGCCGACGATGTCCCACACGTGCGGCAGCAACAGGTCGGACGCGAACCAGATCTCGAGCGGCGGCTCCCAGATCCACGTCTCGGTGCGCCACGGGTCGCCGCCGACGAACTTCAGCCCCTCCCAGACGACGAATAGAAGTGCGGCGAAGATCGCGAAAGTGAGGATGGGCCGCAGCCAGCCGCGCTCAGGTGAGCGCGGCATCGGTGATTTCAAGCGCCCGATCGATGATCTCGAAGCCTTCGGCCATCTCCTGTTCGTTGATGACCAGCGGCGGGTTGGTGAAGAAGTAGTTCCAGCGCACGAACGTGTAGAGGCCTTCGGTGCGGAAGAACTTGCCGAGAGCCGCCATCTCGTCACTCGTGCCGTTGAAGGGCGCCATCGGCTCCATGGTGTCGCGGTTGCGCACGAGCTCGATGAGCCCGAACAGGCCGATGCTGCGCGTTGCGCCAATGCTCGGGTGCTTCGCCGCCAGATCGGCGTGATGCTGCTTGAGAACCTCGCCCATCTGCACGGCGCGCTCGATGAGGTTCTCGTCCTCGTAGACCTGAATCGTCGCGAGAGCCGTCGCGCAGGCCAGCGGGTGTGAGTTGTAGGTCAAGCCCCCGTAGAACACGTTGTTCTCGAAATGCTCCGCGTACTTGCGCCGCATGCCGAGCGCACCGAGCTGTACGTAGGCGCTGGTCAGGCCCTTGGCCATGGTGATCAGGTCGGGCACGACGTCCCAGTGATCGATGGCGAACCACTTGCCGGTACGCCCGAAGCCGGCCATCACCTCGTCGGCGATCATGAGGATCCCGTATCGGTCACAGATGTCGCGGACGCCCTGGATGTACCCGTCGGGCGGAACGAGAATGCCGTTCGTGCCGACGACCGTCTCGAGGATGAAGGCGGCAATGGTG
>JACDHU010000154.1 GCA_013820865.1 Chloroflexota bacterium | reverse complement strand
CGTCCCAGCCCCAGATTCACCAGCAGAGTTCGTACGTCAGGAGCCGCGTCGCAGCCAGCGCAGCGGCGCGGTGGCGGTGTGGAGTGCTGAGCGGAACGCGACGCTCTTCCGAACGTTGCCGGCGTAGCGCCATTGGCGCCGCTTATCCACGCACACGACGGTCGTCTCGCACGTCGCCTCGACGCCGTGGTGCCGCGCCACCGCTTCGAGGGTCTGCTCCCAGAACCGATCGTTCATGCGCCGGGCGATGGGGAACAGGTACCCGAGCTCGAAGAGCGGATCGCTCGTTCGCTCGAGCGCCTGGGCCTGCGCGATCACTGTTCCGTCGGCGTCACGGCGCGCGGAGAATGTGATCCACGCGGCGAGCATGTGACCCTCGGGAGTCATCAGGGTGAAGGACTCGTCGTCGGCGTAGGTGACCATCACCCC
The DNA here is from genome assembly GCA_013820865.1 of Chloroflexota bacterium. Lineage (GTDB taxonomy): Bacteria > Chloroflexota > Limnocylindria > QHBO01 > QHBO01 > JACDBZ01. The sequence goes on along the minus strand of JACDHU010000154.1, from coordinate 4,525 downwards.
GGTATGCAGCCTCACCGGTCCGCCGGCGCCGACCGACAGCAGCGCGACCTCGCCTGGGCGAATGCCCGCCAGTGGCGCGTAGAAGGTATTGCCCTTCGGCCAGAACTCCGGAAAGTGCTCCTTCCAGGCCGCGATGACCGTCTGCGGCGTGATCTCATCGCCGGCGCCGGCGCCGGTGAGCCGGACACGGAACGTCTTCTGCCACATGCGGCCGAAGCCCTGCATCGGTCCCGCCAGGCGCTTGCCATGGACGGTGCTGGTGAGCGCGCCATCCGTACGTGGCTCGAGGTTGAGCCGATCGACGGGTCGTGCCCAGGCATCGGCATCACTGCGGCGCGCGGGTCGTGGAGCCTCGGGGGGCGGTTCGGTCTCAGTGGTCATGGGTCGACTCCAAGTGCGAATGTTGGACCGATGGTGACCGAGACGCGTCCGTTAATCGTTACGGGGCGCGCTCCCGCAGCCAGATCGAGGCCGATGCCGGCTGGACGGTGGCCCGCGTGGCGACGAGCAGCTCGCTCGAAAGGCTCGCCAGGTCGACCTCATCCCTGAGGCGCGCTGCGAATGCCTCCACCGTGCGCCGCGCGTCATAGGTGGAGCGGTAGAAGCGGCGATCGACCGTGGCCTGCACTCGGCGCCGCACGGGGCCGAACAGGGCGGCGATGGCCAGCGTCGAGATGGCAACCGGGAAGATCTCGTTGCCGGTGAGCGGGCTGACGAGCAGCTGAAGGCCAAGGACGAGGGCCACGTACAGCGCCGCGAGGATGACGGTCAGGGCCCCATACACCAGGGTGCGGTTGATGAGCAGGTCGATGTCATAGAGGCGATAGCGGAGGATGGCGATCCCGGCTGCAATGGGCAGCCCGGCTCCGAGTGCGCTCATGCCGAAGACCCACGCCACATCAGCCAGAGTTCCTGACAGGAGGATGCTGATCGGGACGAGGAAGCCGATCGTCACGGTGGCGAGGACGAACCACTTCAGCTGTTGGCGCTCGATCCCCTGCGCCCGACGCAGGCGCACGACCATGCTGAGCGCGAAGAACACCGCAACGCCGACGAGAACGGTGTTGCCCACCTCCGCAGCGGTGGTGAAGGCGGGCGACAGCGAGGCCGGGACGGGGAAGGGGTTGGGAACCGCCCACGTGGTCACCTCGCTGGTAAATGAGTCGATGAGCTCGGTCTCGAACACCGCCGGGCCGAACGCCTGGCCGATACCCGTGACCAGCGCGGCCGCGACTGCGACCGCAACCGGGAGGAGCCAGCGTCTCGACGGCAATCGGCCGGACGGGAAGAGCACGAAGAGGAGCACGCCCGGCAGGATGAACAGCAGGAACGCCCATTGCGCCACCCAGGCCGCCTGCGGCAGGCCCGGCCAGCCGCCGCGAATTGCCGAATAGCTGTAGCTCTGCGCGAAAATGAACGCCCCGAACGCCAGGCCCATCCCGCAGAAGAGCCAGCCGATGCGGTTGTCGGGCCGGCGAACGACGATCATGGCGCCGATGGCCGGGGACGCGAGGAACGCGATGGTCAGCGGCAGGATGAAGCCGAGTTCTGATGGACTGCCGAGGACCATGGCCCCCAGGCTCAACGTCACGTACGTCGCCAGCACGCCGACGACGACACCGACGCGCAGCCCCTGGCTCATCGGTCGGCCCTGAGCCAGACCGAAGCGGATGTCGGCCGGACCGTGGAACGGCTGGCGGCGCGCAGCGCATCGGTCAGGCTGTCGAGGTCGACCTCGTCACGGAGCCTCGCCGCGAAAGCCTCGAGCGTGCGCTGGGCGTCATACCGCGATCGGTAGAAGCGGCGGTCGACCGCGCGCTGGATCCGTCGGCGCAGAGGACCGAACAGCGCGGCCACGGCCAGCGTCGAAAGAGCCACGGCCGGCGTCGTGGTGCCCGTCAGCGGCGCGAGAAGGACCTGGAGTCCAAGTACCAGCGCGATGTACAGTCCGCCGAGGAGGGCGGTGAGGCTGCCGTAGACCAGGGTTCGGTTGATGATGACGTCGATGTCGTACAGCCGATGGCGCAGGATGGCAATCCCCGCGGCGATGGGGATGGAGCAGAAGGCGCCGAGGATGATGATCTGCCCCAATACATCGCCGAAGATCGGGTACGCCGTGAGGACCGCGACGGCGAAGAGGGCTGCCGCTCCGGCGATCCACTTCAGCTGCTGCCGTTCGACCCCACGGGAGCGGCGCAGCCGCACGAGCATGGACACTGACCCCACGACGATGCCCGCGCTGCCGGAGACCCAGCCAATGGTGAGGAGAATTTCGAGGGCGACCTCGGCACCGTCGACGCCAAACGGGTTCGCGATCTGCTCGAATGGCGCGTCCTGGAGCGTTCCGGGAGTGAGTGCAATGGCCGTCGCGGCCGCCACGGTGCCGAGCACGACCAGGGCCAGCGCCGCCCGCCATCTCGGTCCGAGGAGGCGCCCATCAGGGAAGAGGAGGAAGAGCAGCGGTGGCGTGGCAAAGAGCGGCGGCAGGAAGATCCACGCGCTGATCCAGGCCATCACCTCCGCCGCGGGGACGCCCCCGGGCCGCGTGAAGAGCCCGTAGGTCGCGTACGAGAGCGCGAACCCGGTCAGGGCAAGCAGGACACCCGTGCCCAGCATGATCCAGCCGATGGCATTCTTGGGCCGTCGCGATGCGACGAACGCGCCGACCGTCGGGAACACCAGCAGGCCAAGGCGGAACAGCGTGTCGAACACGGCCCCGTAGCTTGCGCCGCCTTCTCGGCCGCCGTTCTGGATCGCGAAGAGCACCTCGGCAGCCACGAGAATGACCGCCACCGCCCACAGGGCCCATGCCAATCGCCGCGCGATCATGACCGCCGCTCACGAAGCCAGACCGAGGTGCTGGTTGGCTGAAGCGTCCGCTGCGCGGCCGTTCGCAGATGGGCGGTCAGCGCGCGGATGTCAACCTCGTCGCGCAGGCTCGCGGCGAAGCCCTCGATGGTCCGGCCGGCGTCGTAGCGGGCTCGATAGAAGCGCCGGTCGACCACCGACTGGAGCGATCGTCGGGCGGGGCCGAATGCGCCGGCGACGGCAAGGGTCGAGATGGCGACCGCCGGGGCATTGTTCGCCGTGAACGGGCTGAGCAGGACCTGGAGGGCCAGCACCAGCCCGACATACAGCATGCCAAGCACGACGCTCAGCGAGGCGTAGACCAGGGTGCGGTTGATGACGACGTCGATGTCGAACAGGCGGTAGCGCAGGATTGCGACGCCGGCGCCGACCGGAATGGCCGCCAGCCCCGCGAGCGCTAACAGCCACACCGCATCGATCTGAACCACCAATGCGGCGGTCTGGGCGACAAGGAAGAGGCACACCGGGTAGAGAAGCCCCTTGATCTGCTGGCGCTCCACGCCACGCGCTCGCCGGAAGCGAACAACGAGTGACGCGACCGAAAGAAGCCCGGCCACCAGGATTGCCACGAATCCGCCTGCCGCGATGGCATCCGTGGCGTCGCTCAGCCGGCCGTCGAGCCCGAATGGATTCGCAATCGCGCCTTCGTAGCCATCCAGATCGCCGGGTCCCACTGCCTGCGCCATCATCGTGCCCACGATGGCGAAGGCGGCGAACCACGCCACGGGTCGCCAACGCGTTCCGGGCAGCCGGCCGTCGGGAAACAGCAGCACTGCGAACGTGAGCGCCAGGCCGGTGGCGACGAACCAGGTCCAGTCGCCAGTCCATGCCACGAGCTCGTACGCCGGAAGGACCCAACCGACGTGGAGAACGCGACCGGCGTACTCCGCCGCAAAGACCGATCCGACCATCAATAGGCCGATCGCCAGGAAGATCCAGCCGATCGGGTTCTCGGGCCGTTGCCAGCTGACCACCAGCCCGACCGCCGGAAAGGAGATGAAGATGAGCGAGAACAAGAGGAAGTCGGGCAGCGACGGGTGGTCGGGCATCAGCTCGGCCCCGGGCAGCACCAACGAGGCGAGGGCGTAGGCGAGCATCGCGACGGTAACCGCGAACAGGCCGAGGGCGAGCACGCGCACCGCCAGGCTCCCTGGCCTCCGGCTCGGGACCGCGTCGCGGTCAGGCGACGGCATGCGCGAGGGCATCTGCCTCGGAGTCGACGATGCCGATCGCCTCGTCCAGGCGCGTCAGGCTGAAGATCTCGCGGTAGTGCGTGTCGAGACCGTAGGCCACGACCCGCTGCCCCTGCCGTTGAGCGCGAATGAGCATGGTGACCAGCAGTCCGATGCCCGTGCTGTTCATGTACTCCAGGCCGCTGAAGTTCAGCACCACCAGCTTCGTGCCCTGTCCGGACGCGGCCTCGTGGGCATCGGCGAGGGCCTGCTCGCTGTCACCGGTCAACTCGCCGACGATATCGATCGCACTCGAGCGGTCGTCGATCTGGCGGACTTCCATCAGTGCATTCCTCCTCGGTGGTGCGGTCTAGGCGACCGCGCTGGCCATGTCGTCGTGGATCGTCATGAAGTCGCTGAGCCGCGTGATCTCGAAGATGTGGCGGTAGTGGTCGGACAGGCCGGCGGCATGCACGGCGCGGCCC
>JACDHU010000013.1 GCA_013820865.1 Chloroflexota bacterium | reverse complement strand
TATGTCACCCGCAGGATTCGGAGCTGGTACTCGATTCGGCGCCGGTCCATTGCATCCCCGCTAATCCGGCCGCCATTGCAAGCCTCGTGCCGGGAAGGGAGGCGCCGTTGTCGACCGCGTCGGCGGACGACTGGCGTTAGCTGAACTCCGAGGAGTCGGCCATGTCCGGCAGAGCCAGGGCGTGTTCGACGGCGTGCTCCAGATGCGCCACTTTGAAAGGCTTCAGGACCACTTTGACCGCGTTGGCCGCCAGCCAGCCTTCCTGCTCACGGACCCAGTTGATGGCCGCGCTGCACACGATGACCGGGATGTCCTCGGTGGCTGGGGTCATCCTGATCTTTTGAAGGAGCGCCCAGCCCTGGAGCTCGGTCGGGCCCAGCATGAGGTCGAGGATGATGAGATCCGGCTTGATCTCTGTGACAGTGGCCAGATCGTCCGGCGAGAAGCTCCAGGCGGTCATCCGATGGCCCATGTTCTCGAGGATGACTCGAAAGAGATCGAGAATCTCCTCGGTGTCGTTCACGACGAGAACGTGAGTGCTATTCGACGTTTGGTTCGGCATGGTCGCTCGCAACGGATCTGGACGGGGCAAGTATGCGCCCACGTCGGGTCAACTGACCAGAGGCAGGCGAGCGTCGGGCTCCATCGAGCTCCATGCATCCATCACCGAGCCGAGGCTCGGGTCGTACGAGCAGGCCATGGTGCGGTGGTCGCCGGCAAGGGCGTTGAGGTAGTAGGCGTCGTCGCCGTGGGTGGCGACGAAGGGATGGTAGCCATCGGCCACGACCACCGCTTCGCCGTCGCGCACCGCGTACAGCGCATCAACCGAGCCGCCGTACAGCCGCTGCACTCCCCACGCCTCAGGCCGGCGGAAGCGGTACGAGTAGACCTCCTCGAGGATGGCCTCGTTGGGCATGTCATCGGTGTCGTGCTTGTGCGGCGGCCAGCTGCTCCAGTTGCCTGACGGCGTGTAGACCTCGACCACTTCGAGCCGATCGGCCGGGAAGCCTGGCGAGATGATGTGGTTGATCTGGCGCGTCGCGTTGCCGGCACCACGGATCTCCACGCGCACATCCTCCGGGCCGATGCGCACCGGCGCATCCGCGGTGGCCCGCCCCGACGCCGGCGCGCTGGCGACCGCCACCGTGAGCGATCCTCGCCCGGGGATGATCGTTGCCACGACACCGGGCGGGAGGTAGGCGGCGGAAGGCAGTCCCTCCCAGACCGATGCGCGTCCGGGCAGCTCAAGGTCGCCGATCCGCCCTCCCCCACCGCCGAGAATCACGACTGCCGTCTCGAAGCCATGGCCGCCGAGCTTCATCGGTCCAGTGAGGTCGTGCACCGCGAAGGACAGGAAGTGCCAGCCGGCGCGCTCGGGGGTGACCGGCTCGCCCGGCGCGAGTTTCACGAGTCCGGGTTTGGCAGCATGGCGTCCGAAACCATGTGCAGCAGCTCGTGATACGACGCGATGAACGCTCGCAGCGTGCGCACCGTCGGCCCCCAGGTGTCGAACTCGGCAAGCGACAGGCCATCGGGCTCATAGGCACGCACGAAGTCGGGCAGCCGGCCGAGCTCGTCCAGATACGGAACCGGATCGCCGATGCGCGACCGTACCTCGACCGACGAGGCGTTAAAGCGCTTCTGCCACGAGGACGGCATGGTGATCACCACGTCGCCACCGATGAGCTCCGACCAGTGCAGCTGATGACGGATGGCGGCGCCCAGCAGTCGCGCTCTGAAGCCGTGGTGCTGCCACTCGCCGTACGCTCGCTTGAAGACCGCCACCCCTGACCACGCCAGGGCCGCTGGATCCAGGATGAGCCCCTCGCGCTCGGCGACGACGCGCAGCCAATCCTCGGTGCGGCCCATCATGATCGTGATCACCGGGCCCATGTCCGAGGTGTCGTGGCCATCCGCCTCGCGGCGTGAAATGCCGCGCTGCACGGCCTCCGCTGCCGCCAAAGCCTGCGCCACGCTGAAGCTGACCGTGGCATTCACGCTGATGCCCTGGTAGGACGCCTCCTCCATGGCCGCCACGCCCGCCACGGTCGTCGGGAACTTGACGATGATGTTCGGCGCCAGCCCGCTGAAGCCGAAGGCCTGCGTCACCATGGCAGGCGCATCGCGATACAGCGTCGGATCCGTCTGGACCGATAGCCTGCCGGCGCGCCCGCCAGACGCCTCGAAGGCCGGAAGCAACAATGGCGCGGCACGCACGCTCATCTCCGCCACGATCCCCCACGCCAGCTCGCGCTCCGAAAACGTCGGCTCGGCATCGGCCAGCTCGCGAACCCGCCCGGCCCATCGGTCGGGATCGGCCTTCCAGTTGTCGACCACGATGGTCGGGTTGGCCGTGGCGCCGACCGCGCCGAAGGCGACCGCGTACTCGAGCTCGTCGAGGGCGCAACTGTCGTTCCAGATGTCGGTCGCGGTCTCGGCGATCGTGCGGCCCAAAGGCGTATCGGTCAATGTCGTGGACACGGAGTTGATGCTCATGATGTAATCGATTGCATGGTAGCCCAGCGCCTGACGGGCGCCGAGATCATCGTCGAGTATCTCGTCAAGTCTGGCGTTCGCTACGCGGCCGGCATCCCGGGCCATGGCGCCTGGACCCTGACGGATGCGCTCCTGGACAGATCCGACGAGATCCGCAGCGTCCAGGTCATGCACGAACAGTCCGCCGTGCACCTGGCCGACGGCTACTACCGCGCCAGTGGTGAGCCGATGCTGGCGTTTACCTCCATCGGTCCGGGAGCCACCAACGCCGTCATCGGCATGGCCACGGCCTACGTCGACTCCACGGCGGTCGCGCTCTTCACGGGTTCGACCCATACCTCGATGCGCGGACACGGCGTGCTCCAGGAGCTCGAGCAACGACACCACGCCGACAACCCGCGCATCTTCGAGCCGGTCGTCAAGGAGTGGTGGCAGCCATCGCGCGTTGACGAGCTGCCGTTCGTCATGCACCGCGCCTGGAACGCGATGCGCAGCGGCCGTCCCGGCCCGGTCCTGCTGGATGTGCCGATGGACATCCAGGCCGAAGCCGCCGAAGTCAGCATCCCCGATCCGGCCGAGCGCGAGGCGCGCGGGCGCACGCGTCCGGACGCGACGCTGGTGGAACGCGCGGCGCGGCTGCTGGCCGGCGCGAAGCGACCGGTGATCGTTGCCGGCGGCGGCGTCATCAGCGCCGATGCCACGGCCGAGCTGCTGAACCTTGCCGAGCGACTTGGCGCCCCGGTGGTCACGACCTGGAACGGGAAGGGCGCGATCGATGAGACGCATGCCCTGGCCGGACAGACGATCGGCGATACCGGATCCACCATCGGCAACGCGCTGAGCGCATCGGCCGACGTGCTGCTCAGCGTCGGGTGCCGCTTCGTCGACTGGTCGGCGTCCTCGTGGCGCAAGGGTGTGACGTTCGCCATCCCGCCGACGCAGCTCATCCAGCTCGAGATCGACGAGCGCGAGATCGGCAAGAATTACCCCGTCGCGGTGCCGCTCGTGGGTGATGCACGCGCCGGACTCGCCGACCTGCTCGACGCGCTGGGCCCCGGTGAAGCATCCACCTCGTATGGCGAGGAGATCACGAAGCTGCGCCGCGAGTGGGAGCAACAGGTCGAGATCAAGTCCGGCTCCGAGGCGACGCCGATGACCATGGCCCGGGCGGTTCGCGAAGTCCAGGCTGCAACGCTCCCGGACGCGATCGTGGTCACCGGCGCCGGCCTGCCGCAGGGCATGGTGAAGCAGCGCTGGGTGACCCGCGGGCCGCGCACCCACATCACCAGCGGCGGGTTCAGCACCATGGGCTTCACGCTGCCGGCGGCGATCGGTGCCCAACTGGCACGTCCGAACGCGCAGGTGCTGGCGGTGTGCGGCGATGGCGACTTCCTGCAGACCATGCAGGAGCTCGCTGCTGCGGCGATCCTGGGCACGCCGGTCTGCACCATCGTCCTCGACAACTCCGGCTGGATCAGCATCAAGGGCGGCCAGCAGACCCACTTCGGACGCCCAGCCATGACCGATTTCATGCGCGACGGCGCGCCATACTCGCCCGACTTCGCCGCCATCGGCCGCGCCTTCGACGTCCACACCGAGTTCGCCGATGTTGCAAGCGAGGTGCGCCCGGCCGTCGAGCGCGCGTTGGCGTCGGGTGGTCCATCTCTCGTGCACGTGCGCGTCGACCGCGATCTCGCCGTGGCCGGGCCGGACAAGACCGGCTGGTGGGACGTGCCGGTGCCGGAGGGGCGTCCTGCCTACGACGACCAGGCGCGCGGTCGCGCCGAAGAGCAGCACCGATGAGCCTGCGCGACGCGCCGATCGGGTACGTGCCGATCACCTGGAACAACGCCGACCTGTTCGACCTCGCGCCCGAGACGGCGGCGGCCACGGTGCTCGACGAGATCGCGCGGCTCGGCTACGCGGGCACACAGTTCGGACGCGGATTCCCGGAGGGCGCGCAGCTACGGGCGACGCTCGCCGACCACGGACTGCGCTTCGCTGAGCTCTACTCGGCGCTGGATGCCGGACCCGACGGCCTGGCGCCCGACGCGGCCGAGACGGCGCACCGGGACCTGCAGCGGCTGGTGGACGGCGGTGGCGAGGTGCTGGTCGTGGCGGTAGACGGCGGGGGTGAGCGCGACGCGTGGAGCGGGCGAGTCACCGATGGCGCCCCACAGTGGAAGGCGGCGGCATTCCAGGGGTTGGCAGAACTGCTCGGGGAACTCGTGGCCGCGGCGCCCGACAGCGTGCGGATCGCCTTCCACCCCCACACCGCGACGTGGGTCGAGTCACCGGACGAGGTGGAAGCGCTTGCCGCACGACTGCCCGATACCGGCGCCGGCCTATGCCTGGATGTGGGTCATTACCTGGTCGGTGGCGGTGAGCCGGCTCGGGCCATTCGCCACTACGGAGCGCTTGTCACCCACGTGCACCTGAAGGACGTGGACGCGTCCGTCCTGGCGCGCCTGCGCTCCCGCGAGATCGATGGCTTCGGCGCCGCGGTACGCGAACGCATCTTCACCGAGCTCGGCAACGGCGCGCTCGACCTGCATGGCGTGCTCACCACCCTGGATGCCGTCAACTACTCGGACTGGCTGATGGTCGAGCAGGATTCTTCATGGCTGGCCCCTGCCGAAGCCGCCGCCGTCGGCGGACGGGTCCTGCGCTATGCGCTGCGCGAGCTGGACCGATGAGGGTCGCCGTCATCGGTGCCGGCAGCATGGGCGGCATGCACGCCGATCTGCTGGGCGACATGGAAGGGGTGGAGCGGCTGTTCATCGTTGACGCCGATGCGGCACGGGCCGAGGAGGTCGCACGACGCGCCGGCGGCAGCGTCGTAACGTTCGAGCAGGCCGTCGAAGCGGCCGAGGCGCTCATCATCGCCACCCCACCGGAGCTGCACCGCCCCGCCGTCGAAGCGGCGCTGGATGCCGGCCGCCACGTCCTGTGCGAGAAGCCGCTGACCGAATCCCTTGACTCGACCATCGCGCTCACCCGACGCATCGAAGAGGCCGGCGCGCATCTGGAGCTCGGCTTCCAGCGTCGCCACGATGCCGGCTTCCTCGCCGCGCGCGCGTCCGCGGCGGGCCGGATCCACCTGGTTCGTCTGACGGCGCACGACCCGCTGGTGCAGGCGCGTCCGGCGCCATCGGGTCCACCGCCGGAGGTCGCCCCGATCTTCCGCGACTCCTCGATCCACGATTTCGACGTCGTACGCTGGCTCACCGGCCAGGAGGTGGTCGAGGTCGCCGTCGAGGCAGGTCGTCGCGACGGCAGCCGTCCGTCCGATCCGCGCGAGATCGAGAGCGCCATCGTGACCATGCGCCTCTCCGGTGGCACCTTGGCTGTGCTCGAGGCCAGCTGGCTGCATCCGGCCGGCTACGACATCCGCATCGAACTCATCTCGGAGACTGGCGCCATCAGCGCCGGCCTATCCCCTCGCACGCCATCCCGCCACGCCGACTGGGCCGATACGACCAGTACGACCGATGGCTGGTCCGGCTACCTCGAGCGCTTCGACGCTGCGTACCGCGACGAGCTGGTTGCGTTCCTTGACTCCTGCCGCGGGTTGCGGCCACCGAGCAGCACTGGCCGAGACGGCCTCGAGGCGATGCGGATCGCCGTCGCCGCCACCCGCTCGCACGTCGAGGGGCGGCGCGTGCAGCTCGACGAGATCGCCGGCCTGGCGCGAGCGGTGGTGGCCTGAAGCGCGTGGTACAGCTCGGCGCAGGTCGGATCGGCACCATCCGGCCGGCTGATGTCCCAGCCGCCGCCCACTCGCGTGGCTGCGGAAAGCGTGGTTGCACCGGGTGAGACTAAAGTCGAAGGAGTCGACGCTCCTTCGTCACCTGTCACCCCGGATGCAACCCACGACGTGTGAGCGCGAGTTCGTTCGGCTTTAGTCGCATCCCGTGGAACAGAGCGACTGGCCCGAGACCGACGGCTACGGCACGGTGAAGGCGAGCGTATCGGTCTCGCCGACGACGAAGGTGCCGAGCATGGTGGCGCGAACCGCCTGGACACGCACGGCATACGTGATGCTGGCGTGGAGCGCAGCGGTCTCGATCTCCGTCGTGGCCTGCGCCGAGAGGCTCGTCAGGAGCGTGGTTGCCACGCCCCCGGCTCCATACAGAACGCGATATGAGCTGAAGCACTGCGGTGGGCCGGCGTATGCCTCCCAATCCATGGCCGTTCGACCATCGGTACCGGTGGCAGTGGTGAGCGGACCAAGATCATCACCCTCGTCCATCTGCGCGGATTGGACCGATGACGCGCTCACGACGCGACCGTCGACGTCGTAGGCCATCACCCGGTAGTGCCAGAGCGTGTCGGTCGGGATGATGCTGGCGTCCACGGCCGATGTCACGAAGGGATCGGTGGCATAGGTGTCGCCCCAATCGACCGCCGGCGCGATCGGCGGGTAGTCGGGCTTGATCTCCGCCTCCGGGCTGCGCAGCGCGACGTAGTGATGGAAGTCCGGATGTGTGCTGGGTGACCACCGAAGGACGACGCCGCCGTCGCAGCCGGTCGCCTCCAACGCAAGCACGCCCGGGTCCGGCGTGGCGGTTGGCGTTGGCACCACGGTTGGACTGGCGCTCGCGGTAACGCTGACGGTCGTCACGCGAGCGGTCGGCGTCACTTCGGGCGAGGGCGTTGTCATCAGTGGCACGCTCGGGACCGCGGCGGCGGCACAGCCGCCGAGCAGCAGGGCCGCCAGAGCAGGGACGATACGCTCGAGCATCGGCCTGACCCTAGCACGTGAGCGGTTGGCTGCTGCCTACTCCGAAGTAGCGCCACCGAAGCGCAGCCATCCGGGTTCCACCTCGGCCAGGAGGCGTCGTGGCAGGTCCGGATCGGCGCTGAGGCGCCAGTCGATCACGCTGCCCACCTCGAGCTCGTGCTTGTGCCACTCGAACCAGTTGAGCATGGCGAGCCGCGGGAAGTCGTCGCGAATGGAAGGATCGGTGAGCTGAGACCACCAAGCGGCCTTGATGTCCATTTCCGCCGGCCCGGGCTCGGTCGGGTTGTAGAGCGCGGCGGTCTCGAAGATGCCCATCGGCCTGGCCTGCGCCTCGGCGTAGGTGGCGTAGAAGTCCGGGATCGGCTGCTGGTCGGCGCGCGCATTGGCATCACGACCGGTCAGCAGCGCACGGAAGGAGCCGTCGACGGGCATCTCGTTCTCACCCCATGGGTACTCGATGCCCCAGTGGTAGACGCTCATGCCGACCCAGTCGACGGCATCCACTCCCGGCCAGTACGGCGCGTATGGGTCATCCACACCGGTCAGCTCGCCGTCGCCATTCGTATCAAGCGCTTCGTCCGTGCCTGCGAATGCACCACCGGTGAACGGATAGCCGGAACCCTCGTTCGGCGCCCAGGCCATGGCCGATGCCGGAGCGCCCGCATGAACGGCGTCAGCCACCATTCGGAATGCTTCGACGTAGGCGTCGGGCTGCTGCCCCCACGGGTACCACGACCCGTTCATCTCGTGCGCGAACCGCACGATGGTCGGCGTGCCATGCACCCGCCAATAGCCGTCCAGCAGGCGTGCCAGCTCCTCGGCCGCCTCGGGCGTGACCGTCTCGAGGCCACCATGAGGCTCCAGCGTGATGAGCCCGATCCCGTCGACGGCCGCGATCTGCTCGACGAACGCGTCCAGGTTCGCCCGACCCCCATCATCGAGCGGGAAGGCGGCGAACTGCACCCATACCGATGGCGTCGCGCCAAGGCGTTCCGACACCGCGGTCACGGAATCGTTGGCCCAGTCCACGTTCATGCCGAACCACGCCGTACCGGCTTCGGGCACGAGATCCGGAACCCGAGCAGGAACGGTGGTTCCGACCACGTCAGGGGCGGTTGGTGACGACCCGAGCGGGGCGGCGGCGCAACCGGCGAGGAGGAGGGACAGAGCGATCACGAGGCGCATGGACGACCATGGTGGACGGGGTTGCCTGCATGCACCACTGGCCAATGGTCCTGCACTGTCGCCCCGTATCCTTGGTGAATCAGGACGATGAGGAGGATCCACTTGGGACAAATGCCGTCATGGTGGGCATTAGGTGAAGCATTCGTGGTCGGCAACTCGCCGCTGAGCACGCCACGCATCCACACTGGCTTCGTTTCCCGCGTAATGCCCGCAGACACGGCAATTGTCCGAACCAGTATCACCGCCCGCCCACACGCCGTCCCCGCGGGCATCAGACCCATCCAAGGATCCGACGCCACGACCGCACTGATCCAGAACCCACGCGCGAGCGTATCGAGGTCGTGACCGAGTTCATCGGCTGGCCGGGCGTCCCGGTTGTTGCCCTGGGCGCGGTGCTGACGATGGGGACGCTCCTCTGGCTCCTCAGCCTGCGGCTGAAGGATGCGAGCATCGTCGACACCTTCTGGGGCCTGTTCTTCCTCCTCCAGGCCGGGATCTACCTGGTCCTGCGCCCGGACGGTTTCGAGGGCCGGCAGTTCCTGGTCCTCGCGCTGGTCTCCATCTGGTCAATCCGGCTCGCCACGCACATCAGCGCGCGTCACGCCGGCAAGGGCGAGGACAGCCGCTACGCGAAGTGGCGTGAGCAGTACGGCGAGGCATGGCCGGTCCGCAGCCTATTCCAGGTCTTCATGCTCCAGGCGCTGCTGGCGTGGATCATCGGCGCGCCGATCCTGGCGGCCATGAGCTCGCCGGTGGGCTGGGGGGTGCTGGACGTGATCGGCCTGGCGCTGTGGGTCATCGGCTTCATCTTCGAAGCGGTCGGCGACTATCAGCTCACGGCCTTCACGCGCGATCCCGACAACAAGGGCAAGACCATGCGTTTCGGACTGTGGCGCTTCACGCGCCACCCGAACTACTTCGGCGACGCAGCGCAGTGGTGGGGACTCTGGCTCATTGCCACATCCGCGGGCGGTTGGTGGACCGTCTTCGCCCCGGCGATCATGACCTTCCTGCTCGTCCGCGTGTCCGGCATCGGCCTGCTCGAGCGCACCATCGCAAAGCGTCGTGCCGGATACGACGAGTACATGCGTACCACGTCGGCCTTCATTCCCCTACCTCCCAAGGACCGATAAGATTCGCGCGTGACCCTTGCGCCGCTGGATGTGCTCCTGGTCAGACACGCCGAGCCCGTCGCGCCCTACACGACCGACCATGCGGACGACGACCGCCCATTGACCGATGCCGGCCGCGCTGCCGCCGCCGAGCTGGCAGCCGAGCTGGATGGCTACGAGCTGACGGCCCTCTACTCTTCTCCGTATGCCCGAGCGGCGGAGACGATCGCGGTGGTGGCTAAGCGTCGCGGACTGCCGGTGCAGACACTTGACGACCTGCGCGAGCGACGGCTGTCCGTGGAGCGACTTGACGACTGGCGCGTCAGCCTTGAGGCGGCCTGGACCGATGCGGAGCTCGCCGTGCCCGGCGGTGAATCCGGGCGCGACGCACAGCGACGCGCGATCGGCATCCTGGATCTCCTGCGTGCACGCCATCCCGACGGCGGCCGGCTGGTGGTGGGCTGCCATGGCAATCTCATCAGCCTGATGCTCCAGGCGTTCGATCCCGCCGTTGATTTCGCATTTCACATGGGCATGCCCATGCCAGCGCTGTATCGGCTCACCCACGACGGCCTGCGCTGGCGAATCATGGGTGGCCACGGCTTCACCCCAGTCGACGACGGTGACGCGTAACGTCACTCGCGTCCGCGTTCCTCTCATGGGCGGGCGTGGTCTGGCATCGGGCTTGCTCATGGGTCCAGCATGGCAACGTATCAATCTCCGCTGACGGTAATCGCCAAGGGTGCCCTGGCCGGGGCCGCAGGAACGGCCGTGATGGGCGCGTTCATGGAGCGCGCGCCGCAGTGGCTCGAGCGGGTTGGCGTGCGCATGCCCGAGGGACCGCCGGGGCCGACCGCACCCGATAGCCCGACCGAGGCGGTCGCGGAGCGGTTGGCTGAAGGTGTCGCGAAGGAGCCGATCGATCAGCAGGCGAAGGAGACTGGCGGCCAGGCGGTGCACTGGACGTATGGAGCCGCCTGGGGCGCATTCTTCGGCGTCATGCAGTCCACACTGAAGCTTCCGCACCTCGTCCATGGCACCGCGTTCGGAATCCTCGCCGGGATCGTGGCCGACACGGTCATGCCGCGCCTGGGGCTTCAGGTACCTCCGTCACGCAATCCCACCGGAGTCAACGTGATGCATATGGCCGGGCACCTCGTCTTCGGCTGGACGACCGCCATGGTCTACGGGATCCTGAACCTCGGCCGCCGCGGCTAGATCCATCCGGTTATCTTCATCTCAGGAGCTTTTGCCGCTCCTGGGCTGACCACGGCCCAAGTTCTTCCTGGAGATGGTGGAAACGTGGATCCGGGTGGCGGGCCGCCCTCCCGTTGTGACAACTGCCGTCATGGTGAGCATTGGACGCGAAATAGGCCCTTGAGCTGCCGACTCTGAGCGCGGGCAAGCATGATCTGGCCCCGATCTCCCAGCTAATGCTCGCGGGCGCAGCGTATGACCCAACGCAGGTCGCCGTGGGAACTAGTGCCGTCCACTCGGGCAATAGGCACAACCAGGACCCGCTCGGCGCCGACCTGCACCAGGAACCACCTGGCACCGGGTGACGGATGCGCGCCGGAACGCGGCAAACCTCCTTGATGGCATCGGATTCTTGGACCTTGTCGATCGCGGCTGATCGTCTATCGTCTCGTCATGCCACCAGTCATTCAGATGCGCCTCGTGGTAGAGGCCGAAGACTACGACGAAGCTGTCCGCTTCTACCGCGACATCCTCGGGCTGACTGAGGAGCTGGCGGTCTCCGGAGAGGGTGACGCCCACGTCACGATCCTGGCTGCCGGTCGCGCGACGCTCGAGATCGCCAACCCGGCGCAGAAACGCATGATCGATGCGGTCGAGGTCGGGCGCCAGGTCGCCCCGAGATTGCGAGTCGCATTTGAGGTGGCCGACAGCGCCGCACTCACCGATGCGCTCGTGGGAGCCGGAGCCGAGCTGATCGCGCCGCCAGTCGAGACCCCCTGGCGATCACTCAACTCGCGCCTGGCCGCCCCCGCGGGCCTCCAGATCACCCTGTTCCAGGAACTCGACGATGCGACGGGATGACCCGTCCCACGGGTCAACCGCTGCTCACAACCATCCAGTGGATCGGCTGTTCGACCTTGTCCGTGCGGCAGCTGATGGCCCGTGCGGGCGAAGCGGCTTCCGCCCGAAGCTCAAACCTATGCGTCTCGCCTGCTCGGGTGGCGAGGGTGACCACCGCGTCTGATTCACCGACCTCCGCCGCCACCAGCGTCAGATCCGCGAGCCCGTGCAGGCGCAGGCGCGTGCGCAATGCAACCTCCGCAAGCTGCGCCGGCGCAGGCCACGCGGAACGACCGCGCAGCAGCAGCGGATCGAGGTGCCCGGCCAGATATGCGTCAGCCAGGCGAGGGCCATCAGCCGCATCCACTCGGCCGTAGATCAACCCGTGAGGCAGACACACCAGGTTGCCGGCGAAACGATGGCCGCCAAGGTGCGTGCACTCCCACACGCGCTCCGCGTGATCCGCGCCCAGCGCACCCACCAGCGCACGTCCCCGAAGGGCGCAGCACGCGTCGCGCTTCCCGTTGGTGCACACCAGGAAGATGGGGTCGGTGAGCGGCGCGCCGAAGTCGGCCAGCGGAGCGTCAAGCAATCCAGTCAGCTCAACGACATCGGTGACCGAGCGCACCGCCATGACGCCGAGATCGGTATCCACGAGGATCGCGCGACGAACGGCATCCGATGCCGGGTCGCCCTCGCGCCGGCGGATGAGCAGCGCACGCATGCGTCGCGCCTTGATCGCTGCGGCCAGGTCGGGACCCAGTACGTCGGCCACGGCGGAGTGACCCCAGGCGCTGCGATCCTCCACCAACAGCCAGCGCACCCGGTGATCGACCGAGCCGATCATCGGCTCTTCCAGCTGCTCGGCGAGCGCGGAGCAGCGCATCGGTACCCGAAGCGTCATCGGGACTAGCGGACGCGCGCCATGGTCAGGCCGTCAGCCACGGGCAGCAACACGTGATCCACCCGCTCGTCCGCGGCAATCTTCACGTTGAGAGCGCGGATCGCGGCGACGTTGTCATCGGCCTGGGTCTCGTCGGTCACGCGTCCGGCCTGGAGGACATTGTCGATCAGGATCAGTCCCCCGCGGCGCACCACGCGCAGACAGCCTTCGTAATAGGCGTCGTAGCCGGTCTTGTCGGCATCGATGAACGCGAGGTCGAAGCTGTCATTCTCCAGCGTCGCCAGTGTCTCTGTGGCAGGGCCAAGGCGCAGGTCGACCTGGTCGGCGACGCCGGCATCGGTCCATGCGCGGCGCGCGAAATCGGTCCATTCGCGGCTGACGTCGCAGCACGTGATCCTGCCCTCGGGGGGCAGGGCCAGCGCCATGGCGGTCGAGCTGTAGCCGGTGAAGGTGCCGATCTCTAAGATGTCGCGGATGTACATCAGGCGCACAAGAAGGGCCATGAAGCCGCCCTGCTCGGGCGCGATCTGCATGCTGTGCTCGGGCATGTTGGCCGTGGATTGGCGCAACGCGGCCAGCACAGGATGCTCGCGCACGCCGACGGTGCGCACGTAGGTGACGAGATCATCGGTCAGGTTCAGGGTTCGGTTCGACATGGCCGCCCGATGGTACGCGGTTCGCGCCTCACGCCGTCGCCAGGCGCGGACTGTCTGTTTACCCGGTGGCGTCATGATTGACACGTTCCGACCGTTCCCGCGCTAATCTCCGAACAGCGACGTCTCACGCAGCGGCGGAGCCACGTCCTGGCCGTCGAGCCAGCGCAGGACGAAGTACTCGCTGTCGATCGCACGGTCCGCCAGGTCGTGAGGCAGATCCAGCAGCCAGCCAAGATCCTGCGCCTGGGTCTTATGACAGGCCATGCTGCGACGCTTGGCGTCCAGGAAGCCCGAGACGTCCACGCGGGTCGTGACGTCGGCATCGGCCCGGCCGAACTCGATCGCGTCGCTTTCGCCTGCCTCGATCGCTTCCCCAACCTGCGCCATTGCGGCGGCATTCGACGGATTGAGCTCGTCCGCGGCCGGCCCGGGAACCCGGTCGTCCAGGTCCCAGGGCAGCGAGATCCCTCGCTCCTTCATGGCCCCCATGAGGTCGAACCAGCGCTCGCGCACGAAGGCCATCTCGTAGAAGCGGGAGACCGCCCACGGCTCCCCCGCCGACGCCAGATACGCATCGCGAGCGATCCGGGCCGCATTGATATGGTCGGGATGACCGTAGTTGCCGTTCTCATCATAGCTCACGATGACCGACGGCCGCACCTCACGAACGATCTCCAGCAGCCGTCCCGTCGCTGCAACAGCATCGGCCTGCCAGAAGCAGTCGGGGTGAGCGTTCGCATCGGTCCCGATCATGCCGGAGTCCCGGTAGCCCAGCAGGTGCTGGTGAATGCCGCCCGAACCGAGGGCAGCGACCGAGCACGCCAGTTCCTGCGCGCGGATCTGCGCCAGCCGCGGTCGAGCTTCGTCGGCGTCAAGGGTCGGGTCATGGATCTCGCCTTCGGCGCCATCGGTGCAGGTCACGAGGTCAACGCGCACACCCTCGGACACCAGGCGCGCCATGGTGCCGCCGGTGCCCATGGACTCATCGTCGGGATGGGCGTGCACGAACAGGACGCCACCGTCAGGCTGCATGGACCGATACCTCCCTGCGATCGGACTGACCGTAGCTCGCGAGTGCCGCGCGTGTATCGCGCTCGCCGATCACGATGGCCGGACCGATCCGCCCAAACTGAAGCGCATTCATCCGTCCCAGCCGCGGCACGATGAGCAGGTCGGGGGGCTCGTCCACGACCGGATCCGCCCAGCGAGCGGCAACCAGTGCCATGAAGCGACGGGCGCTGAGCGGATCCGCCGGCATGCCAACTCCCAGCCGGGCGGATGCAGCGCGCAGGACGGCGGCGCCCCATCGGCTGCTCAGGAAAGAAGGCTTCGGAATGTCGGCGAGGACGCCGATGACGGGCAAGTTCGGATCCCACGCGCGCGACAGCGTGACCGGCACTCCTTCCCACGGCCCGGAGTCGCACCAGACCCCGTCAGCATCGCGCCGTGGTGGAAGAAAGAACGGCACCGCAATGCTCACCTCGAGCGCGTCCACCAGCGATCCGCTGGTGATCAGGCGCGGCCGGCCCTCGACCAGATCGTATGTGGTCACGCCCAGCGGAGTCGGCAGATCCTCGATCCGCGGGTCTCCGAGATCGCGCACCATCCGCTCGAGCATCGCCCGAGAGTCGAACAGGGCCATCCGACCACGCCGCTTCAGCCCCCGATAAACCGATGCGCGCCGGGCCGCCACCTCCATCTGCTCCGAGCTGTGGCCGGCCGCCATGCCGGCACCGATGACGGCCCCCATGCTGGTACCGACAATTCGTCGCGGCCGCAGGTTGTGCGCCTCCAGCGCGCGCGCGACGCCGATATGCGCCCATCCTCGCGCTCCTCCGCCTCCGAGCGCCAGCGTGAATCCGCGGTCGAAGGTCATGGCGCGGCGTGCTCGTTGCATTCGCACATCTCGCGCAGCTTGGTGTACGTGAATAACCCGGTGTCATGGCCATCGGCCCAGATGGGAGCCAGCGCATAACGGCCGATCCAGCGAACTTCGTTCAGCTTCGTCTCCTGCTCGTTGAAGGCGGTCTCGAGCGTGACCACGCCCGGGAGGTTGCCCTCGCCGGAGCAGAGCGCGCAGGGGCAGGCGCGGCGCAGGGCAGGCCACGACCAATCCCCGAGATGACCGTCGTCCCAACGGATCCGCATGCGCCGGGCGGTCTCGTCAAGCTCCACGCCGATCGGGTTCACGATATCGGGCCTTGGCATCGGGCTATTCCCCGCGCCAGAGAGGCTGGCTGCCGAGCCATTCGGCGCCGAACGCGGCACCGGTCGAGGTAACTTGCATGGGTGCATCATCGTCGATGAGGTCCCACAGGAACAGATCCTGGAGGACGCCGCCGGCGGCGGCCGAGCGGCCCAACGTGAACGTCACCCGCTCGCCATCGGGCGACCAGCGCAGGTGGCTCACCCGACCGGCGATCGTCGTTTCGGCCACGGTCTCGCCATCCGCGTCGACGAGCGTCAACGTCGTCGTGCCATCCTCAGCTCCCGCTCCGACGCGGCGCGAGCCGTCGGGCGCCCACAGCCTCGGCAGCGCTTCGTCGAGCTCGGTGACGTCACCGCTGGCGATCTCGATATCCCATGTGCCCGCGTCGAGCGCCCAAAGGCGCAATGCGCCACCTTCCATGAAGAAGAGGCGAATCGGCCCTCCGTCATCGGTGAACTGGGCCTCGGCGATCACCTCCTGCGCGCCGAGATCGGGCCGCGCGAAGATAACGCTCGCGAGCTCGGTCGTATCCGCCGAGCCGAAGTCGATGCTGAGCACTGTGGCGACATCGTTGTCCCCATCCTGAGTCACGCGCACCGCGTAGATGGTGGAGGCGTCCGCGCCGAAGGTTGTGGTCGTGATTCCATCGCCGAGCCGGCGCTTCTCCTCGCCGGGCTCGATCGACACGAGCACATCGGCAAGTAGTCCGGCACCGGCGGTCCCGTCCGGGGACCAGGCAAATCGCCGCACGTCGAGGCTCGCGTCCTGGGCCATGACGTCGGGCTCGGCATCGATGGTGAAGTCATGCCGAAGCAGGTAGATGGGCGCAAGCGCCGCTGACCTGCCCTGGTAGACCATCTCGAGCGGCCCGAACGCGGACGGGGGAACCGGGGATGGTGTTGGCTCGAGCGTCGTGGTAGCAGTCGGACTGGCGGACTGGCGGACGGACGGCCGCGGGCTGGGCGTCGCCGCCACACGTTGCTCTGCCGATGTGCTCGGAACAACCGCCAATATAGAAGCCGACGGACTGGCACCCAGCGCGCCAAGGGATTCCGGTCCGGCAAAGATC
>JACDHU010000153.1 GCA_013820865.1 Chloroflexota bacterium | reverse complement strand
TCTCGGCCGGCGCGGCATCGGCGACGAGCACGTCGTGGTCGCCTACGACGATGCCGGTGGCAGCATCGCGTCGCGCCTATGGTGGCTGTATCGCCATTACGGACGCGACCGCGCGTGTGCCGTCCTCGACGGCGGCATCAACGCATGGACCGATGCGGGCCGGTCCCTGACCACGGACGCGCCTTCCATCGAGAGAGTCAACTGGACTCCCGGAGTGCAGCGCGACGACCTGGTCGGGACCGATGCGGTCGCAGCCATGCTCGTCGGAGACGCCCTGCTCCTCGACGCCCGGGCCGGCGAGCGATACCGCGGCGAGACGGAGCCGATCGATCCTCGAGCGGGCCACATCCCCGGCGCTCACAGCGCCCCGTGGGCGGGCAACCTCGGATCCGATGAACGCTTCCTGCCACCGGAGACCCTCCGCGCTCGATACACGGCCCTGGGCGCGGACGTGCTCCCAACCGTCGCATACTGCGGCTCGTCCCTGAATGCCACGCACGACCTCCTGGCGCTCGAGATCGCCGGCATCGACGGTCCGGCCCTGTACGAAGGATCCTGGAGCGACTGGTCGTCCGATCCGTCACGGCCAGTCGCCATCGGGGAGGCGCCATGAGCGAGGGTGGCGAGTGGGATGGCTGGGACGACGGGGTCGATGACCGCATCGGCCGCAAACGCGATCGGCTGGCGCGCCTGCTGAGCGTCGCGTCCATCCTCTACTCGCGTGGCAGCGGCGATGCCGGAGTCGCGGTCAGCGAGATCGCGAAGCTGACCGGCATGACCGCCCGCACCGTGTACCGCGACATCAACGCGCTCGACGAGGAGCTCGGCGTGCCGGTCTTTCAGGCCGGGCGCGGTCGATACGGCATCGATCGCAAGTTCTTCCTGCCACCATTGCGCCTGTCGGTGCCTGAAGCCATCGTCCTGTTCCTGGCGGCCCGCCTGATGGCTCGCTGGAGCGACCAGTACGACCCGGCCGTGGTATCGGCATTCACGAAGCTCGCCGACCTGTTGCCGCAGCCGATCGCGCGACACGTCGCGGCGGCCATGGTGGTGGTGGGCGCCCACGATCCCAACGAGCCGTTCAGTCGCAGCTTCTCGGCAGTGGCTCGCGGTTGGGCCGAGGGCCGCGTGGTCGAGATGACCTACGCCCCCGGCACCGGGGACGAAAAGCGGACGCGAGTGCAGCCCTACTTCCTCGAGCCGGATGCCGCCCTGCGCAGCGTGTACCTCATCGCGTATGACGAGCCGGCCGCAGCGATGCGCACCTACAAGGTTGAGCGCATCCGGACCGCCACGCTGACGAGTGCCCGATACGAGATTCCCGACGCATTCGACCCCGATCGCTGGCTGGCCAACTCATGGGGCATCTGGTCGTCCGACTCCACGCCCACCGCAGACGTGCGACTGCGCTTCGATGCCTCCGTGGCGCATCGCGTGCGCGAGGCGGTCTGGCACCGATCCCAGACATTGACCGAGCGCGGGGACGGCGGGGTCGAGCTGGCCGTCACGGTCGCCGGTATCGTCGAGATCCGGCCGTGGATCCTGTCGTGGGGTGAGGCCGTCGAAGTCCTCGAGCCGCCCGAGCTGCGCGAGGCGATCGCTGCCTCCGTACGCGACGCGGCCGCCCGTTATGGCGGTTGAGGTCGAAGCCAGGTTCAGCGCCGACGGACCGGGACCATTGACCCGCCTCGCCGCGGCTGCTTCGTTGGGCGCCGCATCGCTGGGGCCTGCCACCACGTTCGACGAAATCGATCGTTACCTCGACACGGAATCTGGCTCACTCGCGGCAGCCCGTTGGGCATGTCGCCTCCGTTCGCGCGGCTCGTCGGTCATCATCTCTCTCAAAGGGCCACCGTCAAGCGACAGCGATGGCTGGCTCCACCGCCGGCCAGAGGTGGAGGGTCCGGCAAGCGAGCTGCTGGATGCGGGGACGTGGCCCCCGAGTGAGGCGCGGCAGCGACTCCTCGAGCTGAGCCAGGACGCGGCACTCCATGAGCGCTTCCGGCTGCTCCAGAAACGGACCGAACGCACCGTCAGCATCGGTGGTCGTCAGATCGGGACCCTCAGCCTGGACGAGGTCAGGGTCGAGCGCGGCGGCCACCAAAGTGCCGCGTTCCACGTCGTCGAACTCGAGCTCCTCGATGATGAGTTCGCCGACCGCGCGGCGCTCGATGATCTGGCGGCCGCCCTGGGAGAGACTCCCGGTCTGGCACCCGAGCCACGCACGAAGCTCGAGCATGCCCTCGATCTCCTGTGAGCTAGTCGCCGTTCTCATCGAACGGCAGGCGCTGAATGAGCGACAGGCGTGGTCGCTCGACGATTGGCGCCGGCTCGATCGGGATACGCAACCATGCGTCATCGGCAGCGCCGGACCGATATCGCGCGTCGAGCCGGCGCGCCGAGAGCGCTTCGAGCCCGAACCGGGCAAGGGCTTCCGCCAGCAATGTCCCCTCGCCACGCAGCGCGTGCGAAACGACGCAGCGATCACCGTCCAGCAGGACCGCCTCGAGCCGTTCGCGGCGGGCAGCGAATGGTCGCCGAGCCCACGGCTGGCCGCCGCACCACAGCAGGTCAGAGGCGACGAATGCCGGACGTCCGGCGTGAGGCTCACCGGCCAGCCGCCGGCGCAGCAGGTCGACATCCAGCCAGCCGCCCTCATCGAGGGTCAGCAGCCACCCGTCGAGCACGACGCCGTCGTCCATCAGGCGCTCGGGCAGCTCACCGGTAAGCTCGCCGAAGGTGGTGAGCGCATCGGCAAGGCCTTGGGCCCGGAGACGGATCAGGCGTCCGCCATCGACCCACGCCAAAGCTCGAACGCCCGGCCACCAGGGCTCGAACAGGTACGCGGGATCGTCGAATGGCGTAAATCCGACGCCGGGCTGCATCGGCGCAATCCGCGAAGGCAGGCGCCCGGGTGCAGCGTCCGGAATGTCGAGATTCAGCTGGTCCGAGGGCACGACCCCGAGGTCAGGCCGTCTTGCGGCGGCGCTGGCGCGGCGCGGCGATCTTGGTCGGCTCCTCGGCCTTGGCCTCGTCCTTGGCGGCGCGGCGGTCCGAACGCGCGGCGGCGACTGACGCCTCGAGCGCGGCCATGAGGTCGGTGATGTTCGTCGCCTCGGTGCGCTGCGCCGGCTCCGGCTTCTCACCGGCGACCTTGCGCTCGATCACGGCCATGAGTGCCTGGCGATAGTCGTCGTGGTACTCATCGGCTGAAAAGTTGCCGGTCATGCTGGCGACGAGTTGCTCGGCCATCTTCTTCTCGGACGGCTTGATCTCGATCTGGTCCTCGGGAAGGTTGAGCTCCTCCATGGAGCGCACTTCATCGGGCCAATGCAAGGTCGTCAGCAGCATGCTGTTGCTATACGGATTCAGTGCCGCGAGCTGCTCGCGATCCTTGAGCACGATCTTGCAGATGGCGCTCTTGCCCTGCTCGGCGAGGACCGACTTGAGCAGGTAGAACGCCTTGGCGCCGATCTGCTCCGGCTCGAGGTAATACGCCGCCTTGACGAACTGCGTGCCGGCGTTGTCGCGATCGACGTTGACGAACATCTCGATCTCGATGGCCCGCATGGTCTTCAAGGGGACGGAGTCGATGTCCTCCTCGCTGACCACGACGTACTTGCCCTTGCTCCACTCGTAGCCGCGCACCGTCTCGGATCGCGGGATGACTTCATCGTGATGCGGGCAGTACACCTTCATCTGGATCCGGTTCAGGCAGCTGGCATGCAGCAGGTTGAAGCCGATGCCGCCGGTCTCCGTGGCCAGGTAGAGCTTGACCGGGATGGTGACCAGGCCAAACTGGATCGCCCCCCGCCACATCGATCGCGCCATGCGTTTCGTGCTCCCAACTGCTGCGTCGCGCTCTGCCGTACCCTGCCGAGCGTCGTCGCGGGCGGTGACTATACATCGGCCCTGCAAATTCTCCAGCATGAGGCCAAGCCAAAAGTACTACCCCGATAGGCCATAGACCCACGGCGGCGCCTTCCGGAACAATGCGCGCAATGACTGATCCGAACGGCACACCACGCGCCTATGTCCTCGAGGACGATCCCGACATCGCCGCCCTCGAAGCTGATCTCCTGCGTGAGATGGGTTTCACGGTCGTGACCTGCACGCGCATCGTGGAGCTGGGCGACCTTATGGACGTGGCGCTGCCGCACCTCCTGGTCGTCGACGTGATGCTGCCAGATGGCGATGGTGGCGACATCACCGAGCTGTTGCGCACGGCCTGGCCTGGAATTCCGGCGATCATCGTCTCGGCCGCCAGCCGAGAGCGGCTCGCCGAGCTGGCACCCATCGGGCCGGTGGTCCCCAAACCCTTCGATCTGGCCGTCTTCCAGGCCGCCGTCGGGCAGGCGCTGGATGGGATTCAGGAGCTACGCTCGGTCTCGTGATCGGGACGCGGCGATTCCATGACGCGGCTGCCCCGCGGCCCGGTGACAGCCACCAGGAACTCGGTGGCCGAGCCGTCATCAACCTGGAGTCGATACCAGTGCTCGATCGTGACCGATGCCGACAACATGGCGTTGACCGGGCAGTATTTGGTCGCCGAAAGCTCGATGGAGCGTCTCAGCGCCTCTGCCTTCACCGATCCGCTGACGCGATGCTCCACGGTGATCGCCGTGAACACCCTGGGGTGCTCGGCCTCGGACTCGCCGCTCACCGCGATCTCATAGGTCTTCGGCACCTGGCGCTTCTTCCGCAAAATGCTCGCCACGTCCATGCCCGTGCAGCCGGCGAGGGCCGCCAACAACGCCTCCTTCGGCTCGGCGGCGCTGCCGTCACCATCGGGTGCCGCCGCGTCCATGGCGACGGGGTGATTGGAGTCGGTGAGGGCCCGCACAACGCTTCGCTGCGGGTCAACGGTGGCCACGATGCGAATGGACATGGCTCAAGCGTAGCCGAGAATCACCGATGCGCGTGATCCGACCGTCGACCCTCACCTCGCTCGAACGGCGCCGGTCGCTGCTCATGGCGACCACCATGCTCG
>JACDHU010000152.1 GCA_013820865.1 Chloroflexota bacterium | reverse complement strand
AGGTTGGCGCGGGCCGCGTAGATGGCGGCCGTCAGGCCGGCAGGCCCTGAACCGATGATCACCACCTTGCGGTGGGCGGTATCGGTGTGGTCGTGGGGGCGAGCGTCGGTGGTCGGGGGAACGGTGGCAGTCATCGACTCAAGTGTACTGCTAGCACCGATCAGCCGAGCAACGCCGGCAGGTTGACAGACAGATCCCACACCCCGACCGCGATCAGCGCAACGCCGATCACCACCTGAAGCGGTCGCTCGAACCGGATCAGCAGGCGCGCCAGGTCCCGTCCGCGTGCCTGACCGAGCAGACCGAGCACGAAGAGCGGCAATCCGAAGCCGAAGCCGAAGGCCAGGAAGAACAGCAGCTGGTCGGCGACGTCACCGATGGTCAGGCTGAACGCGAAGATGCCGATCAGAAATGGCCCCGAGCAGGGCAGTGCGATCGGCGCAAACAGGAGGCCATAGGTGAACGCACCGAGTGCCGGCCCGCCGCGACCCAGCGCAGACGGCGCCATCTGGGGCAGACGGGCGAACGGATTACGACCGAACAGCAACAGCACGCCCAGCGTGATGAGCACGAGGTCGGCGATCGGCAGCACGATGCCGATGAATCGGCTGAGCGAGACCGACAGCAGCGCGAATATGGCACCGATGAGCACCATGCCGATGACGACTCCGGCCCATACCAGCGCCGCGGCCGCAACTGGAGGAAGGCCCGGCCCGCTCCGACCGGCAATCGCTTCCCCGGTCAGGTAGGCCAGAAAGGCGGGATACAGCGGCAGGATGCACGGCGTGATCGTCGCACCGATGCCCAGCGCCACCGCGCCAGCCAACTCGCCCACGCGTCGATCAGCCTTCGATGACGGCGGCGATCTCGTCGGCCGACAGCAGGTCGCCGAGCGGCAGGAGCTCGACGCTGCCATCGGTTCGGATGAAGAACTTCGGCATACCCGGCGGATTGAGGACGGCCGTTCCGAACCGATCGCGCAACAGGGTCGCGAGTTCGGCATCGGCGAGGACAAAGGGCCAATCGAAGCCCTCGCGGGCGGCATATGCCACGAGGTCTTCGTCGATCTCTGTCGGGTCGACGTCGATCGACACCGAGTGGAAGTCGGCCAGCTCGTGCGCGGCCGTCACTTCGTTCATCTGGGACTTGCAGTTCGTGCACCAGATCGCCATGGTCTCCACGATCACCGGCCCGTCCGCGGCCAGCTCGGCGAGAGTGAAGGTCTCCCCGGTGCGCACGTCCACGAGCTCGGCGGTCAGCAGCGGATCATCCACCGCGGTGGGGGCCATTGACGGGGCCGATGAGCCGGCCGGCTCATCCGTTGGCGTGCTCGCCATCGTAGGTTCCGATGTGGGCACGGACGTCACTGGCGCGTCGCTCGTTGCCGAATCGGCCGGCGGCGAGGAACATGCACCAGCCGCCATGGCGAGTGCCAGCAACGCAACAAGGGTGATCGGACGCATGGACATGGTTGAAAGAGTACGTGCGCGACGTGACGAATGCATGACGCGCGGCCGATGAGGCTGCCGCTGGCCGACCGATCGCGCGACCTCGAGCTGCTGGACCGCGGGCTGGTCCGCGGTCCGGAGCTCGCGACGAACCTCGCCGACCTGGCGCGCCTCAATCGCCTTCCGGGAGGGCGTGGCGCCAGTATCGCGGTCATCCGTCAGTTGCTCGGTGGTCGGGACGGTGCTCGCGTGCTGGACGTGGGAACCGGCGGCGCGGACTTGCCGCTCGCCTTCGCGCGACTCGGCTGGTCCGTGGCCGCGCTGGACCATGATCCCGACGTGCTCGCCTTCGCGCGTCGTGCCACGGCGCATGAGCCGCGCGTCGAGATCGTGGACGGCGATGGGGGCCTGCTGCCGTTCGAGGCAGGTTCGTTCGACGTCGCACACGCATCGCTCCTGATCCACCATCTCGACCCCGTGGTCGCGGTCGCGCACCTGAGCGAGCTGCGTCGCGTGGCGCGCATCGGCGTCGTCATCAACGATCTGCGACGCGGTTGGTTGCCGCTGCTGGCAACCGGCGTCAGCGTGGCCCTGCTGGGCCGATGCCGGACAACCCGCCACGACGGCCTGCTCTCCGCGCGGCGCGCGTACACCATCGCCGAGCTCGACAGCCTCCTGGCGCGGGCCGGGCTCGTGGTACGTCACCGTTCCCCGGCCTGGCTGCCGCGCGTCGTGACCGCCGCCGTGTCGGAGCCCGCATGAAGCACGTTGACGTGTTGATCGTCGGCGCAGGGCCAGCGGGCTCGTCCCTTGCCGCGGCGCTGGCCGCCGCCGGCGCGTCCGTCATCTTGATTGACGCAGCCGAACACCCGCGCCCGAAGGCGTGCGCGGAGTACGCCAGCCCACGCATCGTCGAAGAGCTGGCACGGATCGGCCTGGCGCCTGAAGCGTGGCGGGACACGGCCGTCCCGTTGCGAGGCATGGATCTGCGCGTTGGTGAGAGGACCGCGCGCATTTCCTACGCGGGCCGTCGCGGACCTCGAAGCGCCTGGGGACTCAGCCGTCGCAGCTTCGACGAGCGACTGGCGCGTCATGCCGGCGATTCGGGCGCCGACCTGCGTGAGCGCACCCGCCTCATGCGCCTGGTTCATCGCGCGGGTCGCGTCCATGGAGCCGTCGTCCGTGACCTGCGCAGCGGATCAGAGGAGGTGATTCGTGCGAATCACGTGGTCGGAGCCGATGGCGCGCGCTCGACCGTCGCTCGAATGCTTGGCGTCGATCGCTCGGTGGCCTTTCCGCGCCGCCTCGGGCTGGTGGCCCACTATACCGGCGTTAAGGCGCTGACCGATCATGGAGAGATGCACGTCGGACGCGGATGGTACGTCGGCCTGGCGCCGACCCCCGGCGGCGAGCTGAACGTGGGAATGGCACTTCCGTTCGAGACATCGCGAGGCGGCAGCCGGCAGCGCTTTGAAGATGCCATCGCAGGACTTCCGGCCGTGGCTGAGCGTCTCCGCGGCGCACAGCGCATCTCCCCGATCCGTGGAGCCTCACCCATCGGGCATCGCGTGGAGCGCGTCGCGGGGCCAGGGTGGATGCTCATCGGGGATGCTGCCGGGTTCGTCGACCCGTTCACCGGCGAAGGCATCCATCGCGCGCTGCGCTCATCACGCGCCGCCGCGGCCGCATTGCTCGGCGTCCGGGACGTCCCGAACGCGTACCGCCGCGAGCGTCGGGCCGCGTTCACCGCCAAGGCGGCATTGAGCTGGGCGGTGCAGGGTGCCCTGGCCGCGCCCGGGCTGATGGAGCTGGCCGCGGCGCGCCTCGAATCCCGTCCGGCAGCTGCGCTGAAGCTGGGATCGGCGCTCGGAGATTGTCGTCCCGCAACCGACGCGCTGACGCCGCGCGCGATCTGGGACATGCTGTCGCCATGAACAGTCGGATCCATCTCGTCATACACGCGCCGGCGGAGCGCATTTTCGCGATGGCCGCTGACGTCGAGCGCTGGCCGGAGATCCTGCCGCACTACCGCTACGTTCGTCGCCTGGCCGATGTCGAGGGCGAACGTCGTTTCGCCATGGGCGCGCGCCGCGGACCGATCCCGGTGAAGTGGGAGGCCATCCTGCGACCGCTCCCCGACGAGGGACGGATCGAGTTCGTCCACACCGGCGGCGTGACGAAGGGCATGTGGGTCGCGTGGCGCTTCGAGAAGCATGCCGGATCGACCGATGTGAGCATCGAGCACCGGCTCGAGCTGGGCTGGCCGCTCATCGGCGACTTCGCCGCGCGTCACGTCATCGGCCCGCAGTTCATCGAGGCCATCGCCGGGCGGACGCTCCGTCGCGTCAAACAATTGGCCGAGGCTGGAGGCCAATGAAGCGACGGGTGGTGATCACCGGAATCGGTGCCATCACGCCGATCGGCCACGGCGCCGAAGGGCTCTGGTCCGGAGTCATGGCCAACCGTTCCGCCGTCCGCGAGATCGACCGCTTCGACGCCTCCGCATTCCCGTCACGAGTCGGCGCGCAGATCAACGACTTCGATCCGGAGCAGTTCCTCGACGTGCGCCGCGCCCGACGGTTGGATCGGTTCAGCGCCCTCGCGGTGGGCGCGGCGCGAATGGCGACTGAGCACGCGGAGCTTGTGCCGCGCGACGGCGATCCCGGTCGGGCCGGGGTCTGGATCGGCTCCGCGCTGGGTGGTGTCGCCTACGGCGAGGAGCAACATGCCGGGTACGTGGCACGCGGCGTACGTGGCGTCGCCCCGACCCTCGCGCTTGCCGTCTTCGGCGGAGCGGGGGCGAGCAATGTCGCCCTCGACCTCGGGCTGACCGGACCGGCGGTCGGCAACGCAAACTCCTGCGCATCCGGATCTGTGGCCATCGGCCAGGCATTCCACGCCATTCGCGACGGAACCGTTGACATTGCCCTGGCCGGCGGCGCCGAGGCACCCCTGGCGCCGCTCACATTTGGCGCATTCGCGCTCATCCACGTCCTGTCCCAACGCAACGACGATCCGTCGAGCGCTTCGCGGCCCTTCGATCGCGACCGAGATGGCTTCGTGATGGGCGAGGCGGCGGCGGTGCTCGTGCTCGAGGAGCGCGCCGCGGCACAGCGGCGCGGCGCCCGCATCATCGCCGAGGTGCTCGGATTCGGGGCCAGCAACGACGCGTATCACATGACCGCGCCGCGACCGGACGGCCGCGAGGCAACCCGTGCCATTCGCGCGGCGCTCGAGGACGGTGGCATTGCGCCCGAACGCATCGGCTACATCAACGCCCACGGCTCAAGCACGCCGCTCAATGAGCCGGCCGAGGCCCGCGCCATCGCGGCCGCCTTCGGCGTTCTGGCCGAGGAGATTCCGGTCTCGGGCACGAAAGGGCTATACGGGCACGCGCTCGGCGCATCGGGCGCGGTGGAAGCAGCCATCACCGCCCTGGCGATCGACCGAGGCGTCCTACCCGGCACCTGCAACCTTGTCGATCCTGATCCGACCATCCGGCTCAACCTGCTCACCGACGCGCGCGAGTCAACGATTGAAGCGGCGCTGACCAACTCGTTCGGATT
>JACDHU010000151.1 GCA_013820865.1 Chloroflexota bacterium | reverse complement strand
ATCTGCGGCCGACCTCGGTCCTCGACCTGGCAGCGATGGTCGCACTCTTCCGGCCGGGCCCGATGGACAACATCCCGGCGTACATCAGGCGCAAGCACGGCCAGGAGGCGGTCACTTACCTGCACCCGCTGCTCGAGCCGTACCTCAAGAAGACATATGGCATCTTCGTCTACCAGGAAGACATCATGGCCGCGGCCATGGCGCTCGGCGGCTTCACCGGACCCGAGGCGGACACGCTGGGCTACGCCATCCGCAAGAAGAAGTCGGCCGTGCTGCGCGCACAGAAGGACAAGTTCGTCAGCCAGGCGGCGGAGAGGGGCGTGTCGCCGCAGGTCATTGACGCCGTCTTCAAGGCCTTCGAGCCGTTCGAGCGGTATGGCTTCAACAAGGCCCATGCCACATGTTACGGGCTGATCGCCTACCAGACGGCCTACCTGAAGGCCAATTACACCGTCGAGTACATGGCCAGCGTGCTGACCGCCTTCCGCGAGAACACCGAGAAGGTCGGCGCCGCCATCGCCGAGTGCCGCCGTCTCGGCATCGAGGTCCTGCCGCCCGACGTGCACGTCAGCGGCCTGCACTTCACCGTCGAAGGCGCGGCCATCCGCTTCGGCCTGCTGGCCGTCAAGAACGTCGGCCACGGCGCGATCGAGTCGATCGTCGCCACGCGAGCCGAGGGTGGCCCGTTTCGCTCGCTGGTCGATTTCTGCACGCGGGTGGACCTGCGGCTGGCCAATCGGCGAGTGCTGGAATCGCTGATCAAGGTCGGTGCTTTGAGCTCGCTCGGTCATCCGGCGCAGCTGCTGGTCGCCCTCGATGATGCGCTGGCCTCCGGACAGGCTGCCCAGCGAGACCGGCTGACCGGCCAGGTGTCACTCTTCGACTCGACTCTCGACTCTTCCCCGCTGGAGCGGCCGCTGCCGTCCGGCATCCCCGAAGCCGTGCCGCGCGAGCGCCTGCGCTGGGAAAAGGAGCTGCTCGGGCTTTACCTCTCCGATCACCCGCTGGGCGAGCATGCTGCCGAGCTGGGTCGATTCGTGACCGCCTACAGTACCGACATGGGCGAGGACCTCGACCAGCAGCGGGTGGTTGTGGGTGGCGTGGTGACCGAGGTACGACGGGTGATCACCAAGGCGCGGGCCACGATGGGCGTCGCCACATTGGAGGACTTGCAGGGCACGATCGAGGTGATCGTCTTTCCCAAGATCTACGAGCAGACAGGCACGACGTGGGCAGAGGACGCGATCCTGCTCGTTTCGGGGCGGGTCGACCACAAGGGTGAGGAGACGGTCCTGCTGGCGGACGCCGTATGGTCGTGGGACGAAGCGGCAGCCCTCGGCGCCGATGCATTTGCGCAGCAGGTGTTCCGGCTCGATCGCGGCCGGCGAAACGGAAACAGCAATGGAAACGGGCGAGCCAGGGAACCTGCCCCAGTGGCCGCGGCCGGACGGAACGTGGAACCGGCGCCCGCACGCATGAACGTCGAAGTTGTTCCGAGTGCCCCAAACACCACGGCGACGATCGTCCGTACGGTGCCGCTTGTGTCGCCGCTGCGTGGCGTGTCGCTTCAGGGCACGATCGACGTCGTGATCGGTGGCTCGCAGCCGCGTCCGCCGGAGCCCCGTGGGGAGGCTGCCGAACCGTCGTCGGTTGAGATCCTGGCGCCGGACCACGACGAGGAGCCGCCGCTGCCCGAGGAGGCCAGTCGCGCTGTAGCTGCGCAGGAGGCGGCGCCGACGGAGCCCGTGCAAGCGAGCCCCGGCCAGACACTCCACGTCCGGTTCCTGCCGGCTGCGCAGGAGCAGCTGGTGCACGCCTTCCATGAGTTGCGGGCGATCATCCATCAGCGGCCCGGTGAAACGCCGATCGTGCTGCGCATCCCGGCCGGTACGGGCCGCGAGCAGCGCATGCAGCTACGCCGCGGGGTGGCCTACGACTCGGAGCTGCTGTCCGACATTCGGCGGCGCGTGGGTGAGGGGCTTGTCCAGGTGACGCTGGTGGGCGAGCCCGACGCTCGAGTGGTCGTGCTCTAGTCGGCTAGCGGACGCTGCCTGTATCGTCGGCCCGCAGCGCGATGCGGATCGAGTCGTCGCAGGACTTGCAGCGATAGACCTTTGCTCCTGCCCAATCCCTCTCCCGGTCGCGCGAGTTGTGTGCCGGACGAGCCCGGCCGGACGTCAGACCGCGCGCCGGCCGGCGAACAGGTTGTAGAGCAGGATGATCACCGCGGCGACGATGAGGATGTGGATCAGCCCGCCGGCGATGTTGAGCACAAAGCCCACCAGCCAGAGGATGACGAGAACCACCAGGACAAGCCACAGGATGGCGGGTAGGGACATGAGACCTCCTTAGTAGGGCTTCCGGGTCAGGCACGACCCGCATGCCTATTCTGGCAAACCCGCTGCGCTCAGATGAGCACGAGTCGGGCGGCCGCCTCTTCCAGGGTCTCCAGCCTCTTCGGAAACGCGAAGCGGACCTTGGTGCGCCCCAACCCCGGTCCCGAGTAGAACGATGAGCCGGGCACTGTGGCGACGCCCGGGCGGGCGGTCAGCCGCCGCGCAAAGGTCACGTCATCCTCGTCGCTCAGGGATGCGAAGTCGGCCATCACGTAGTAGGCGCCGTCCGGCTGATGGACGCGAAAGCTGGCCCTGGCCAGCGCACCGACCAACAGGTCACGCCTCTCACGGTAACCGGCACTGAGCTGCGCGTAGTAATCATCGGGCAGTGACATCGCGACGGCGCCAGCCGACTGCAGCGGCGCTGCGGCGCCGACCGTCAGGAAGTCGTGCACCTTGCGGATGCCGCTCGTCAACTCGGCCGGTGCAATCACCCACCCGACCCGCCAGCCGGTGACCGAGTACGTCTTCGACAGCGAGTTGACGGCCACGGTCCGCGAGGCCATGCCGGGCAACGTGGCCATCGGAACGTGTTCGCCGGTGTAGACGATGTGTTCGTAGATCTCGTCGGTGAAGACCACGACGTCGTGTTCGGTGCACAGCTCGGCGATGAGCTCCAGTTCGTCCCGCCGAAACACCTTGCCCGTCGGGTTGTGCGGGCTGTTGAGCACCAAACCCTTCGTCCGTGGCCCGAAGGCCGCGCGCAACTCGGCGGGGTCAATGGACCACTCCGGCTCGTGAAGGGTCACGTAACGCGGCGTCGCACCCACCAGGATGGCGTCCGGCCCGTAATTCTCGTAGAAGGGCTCGAAAACGATCACCTCGTCGGCCGGGTCGAGCAAGGCCAGCATGGCCGCGATCATGCCTTCGGTCGCGCCGCACGTGACGGTGACGTCCGTCTCTGGATCCACTTTCCAGCCGGAATGGGTGCGCATTGTCTTGGCCGCGATTGCTTCGCGAAAGACCCGCGCGCCCCAGGTGATCGCGTACTGGTTGATGTCGGCCTCGACGGCCTCGATGGCGGCTCGCTTCAACTCCGGCGGACAGGCGAAGTCGGGGAAGCCCTGGGCCAGGTTGACCGCGTCGTGGCGCATCGCCAACCGCGTCATGTCACGGATGACCGACTCGGTGAAGTTGGCCGCCTTGGCCGAAACGCTGCCCATCAGGACCCGATGATGCGCCACATTCGGGCTGCCGACACCGCATTCTCACCCGCCGGCCGCGTGTGTCATGGGTTTGCGATATAACGCCGTACCCGTTGCCGAGTCATCGCACCGCCTTACAGCGCACCATTGGTGCAGCAAAGACCGTGACATCGCAGACCGCCGCTGACCCATGAACCCGACAGGGGGCGGTCGCTAGGCCACGTTGATGAATCACCGCTGATGGAGGCAGAGAATGACTGACACACAGAGAAGCCCGTACACCGGCCGTCAGGTCGACGAGTGGCTGACCGAGGAGATCGAGCTCCACGACGTCGACGGCGACAAGATCGGCGACGTGGTCGAGATCAATCCCGACTTCATCGTCGCCGAGAGCGATGGTGGCTTTCTGGGGCTAGGCGAGCGCCGGACCTACTACATCCCGCGCGACCAGGTTGCTCGCGAGGAAGGCGACGACTGGTACCTGAGCGTCGACAAGGATCAGATCGAGTCCATGAATTGGACGCAGGCGCCGACTGAGTCGGCGTGGTCGCAGGAGCACGATCTGGGCGCCGAGCCGGCGGTCCGTCAGGGCGGCACGCGCATCCGGCGCTACGAGGAGGACCTCGAGGCCAACACGGTCCAGCGCGAGGGTGAAGTTGTCGTCGAGAAGAACGTGGTCGAAGAGACCCGGACCATCGACGTACCCGTTCGCCGCGAGGAAGTGCATGTCGAGCGGCGGCCGGTAAGCGGCGAGTCGCTGAGCGGCGAGAACCTCCGCGACGATCAGGCCTTCTCCGGTGAGTCGGTCCGAGTGCCGGTGATGGAGGAGGAGATCGAGGTCCGCAAGGTGGCCCGCCCGGTCGAGGAGATTGAGATCACCAAGACCCAGAGCGAGGATACGCGCCACGTGGAGGACACCGTCCGACGCGAGGAGTTCGATGTCGACGAGACCAATCAGGTCAACAAGACCGACCGGCGGTAACACCCGCCGATAGCACGTCCATTGAAAGGGCCGGACAGACGTCCGGCCCTTTTTCTTGTGTCAGTGCTGCTGCCGAAGGCAAATGCAAGCTCTGGCTCGGTAAGGTTGGCCGCCGCGCGGCATGCTGTCGCAGTGGCGTATGACCCGACGATCTACGATGGCGCCGCCGCGCACTACCGGCACGGCAGGCCGCCCTATTCACCACAGCTCGAGTCCCTCCTGGCAGAGGAGCTCCATCTCGATGGCGGTGGCCGGTTGCTCGATGTCGGGTGCGGCCCGGGCGTCCTGACCATACGGCTCGCGCACCTGTTCCAGGAGGCGGTCGGGCTTGATCCGGACGCAGCCATGCTCGCCGAGGCCCACCGCGCCGCCGCGGAGCGCCGCATCACGAACGCCCGCTGGGTGCAAGCCGTGGCCGAAGATCTTCCGCACGCGGCGTCGGGGCCGTATCGGCTCGTGACGTTCGGCCAATCCTTCCACTGGACGGACGAACCGCGTGTCGCGGAGGCGGTGTACGACATGCTGGAGCCATTCGGCGCCCTCGCGC
>JACDHU010000012.1 GCA_013820865.1 Chloroflexota bacterium | reverse complement strand
ATCACGAAGCCGTAGCGCCACGCGTTATCCGCCATCCACGTTCCGGCCGGCGTCGAGGCCCAATCGGCGTATTCCCACGGTGCCTGCCCGCCCTCGCTGGTGACGTCGATCGCGGTTCCGAGCTGGTGTTCGGAATGCCCGGCGCGAGCGCTCGTGCGCAGCGCCTGCTCGTAGCCGCCGACGCCGACCCAGGTTGGTGAGCTCGTCGGCTGCGGAGATTTCGTCGGAGTGTCACTTGCGGTCGGCGAGGGGACTGTCGGGGCAGCGGCTGGCGGTGGTGACCACGGACCGAACCGAACGGCGGAGAGTGCGAACGCCGACGCGAGTGCGATGGTCAGGGTCACCGCTCCCAGTCCGGCAAGGAGCATGAGGAGCGGGGGATCGGTGTGGGCGGAGGGAGCCGCGTCTCGACGGAGTGCCATGCATGAATCGTCCCGGACGCTCGCCTCGCTCACCTCCGCCGAACGGCGGTCCGATCACGCGACAAAGTGTCGGTGCCCTACACCGGCCGCATGGCCAGTGCCACGCTCTGATGCGCGCGGCGGCCGTAAGGCGTAGCCTATTTGCATGACACAGAAGATCGAGAAGTCCGAAGCCGAATGGCGCTCGGAGCTGACACCGGAACAGCACCGCGTCCTGCGGGAGGCTGGCACCGAGCCCGCGTTCAGCGGCGCGTACTGGGATGAGCACGGCTCCGGCGTCTACCGTTGCGCCGGCTGTGGCGCCGAACTGTTCGACGCCAGCACGAAGTTCGACTCCGGATCCGGATGGCCGTCCTTCTATCAGCCGATGGAGTCCGATGCGGTCGAGACCCACACCGACCGTGCGTTTTTCATGACGCGCACCGAGGTGCACTGCTCGCGCTGCGGCGGCCACCTGGGTCACATCTTCGACGATGCTCCGGAGCAGCCAACTGGGCTGCGCTACTGCATCAACTCAGCTTCGCTCACCCTCGACAAAGCCGATGTCGAGCCGATGGAACAGGTCTAGCGACCGTCAGCCACGGCGCGCATCACCTTCGCTCCCGCGCGGCAGCCATCAGCGCTGACGTCAAGGTGAGTGACCGCCCGTACGACGCGCGGGCCGAACTGATTCACGAGCACGCCACGCTCGCGACAGCGCTCGACAAAGGTGGCCGCGTCGGGCACGCCTCGTCGCTCGACGAGTCGAAAGACGACGATGTTCGTCTGCACCGTACTCAGATCGAGCTCGATGTCGTCGCCAAGGAGCAGATCGTCGGCTAGCAGACGGGCGTTGTCGTGGTCCTCGGCCAATCGTTCGATGTTGTGCGCCAGTGCATATGAGCCTGCCGCCGCCAGGATGCCGGCCTGGCGCATGGCGCCCCCCGCCATGCGGCGGTATCGGTGCGCCCGGATGATCAGCTCCGACGACCCCGCGAGCATCGAGCCGGCCGGGGCACCGAGGCCCTTCGACAGCGACATGCCGACCAGGTCAAATCCGCGTGTCAGCTCGGCGGGCGGCCGGCCGCTGGCGATGGCCGCGTTGAGGACGCGGGCGCCGTCGAGGTAGGTCGCCAGCCCGTTCTCGCGTGCGACCGTGAGCGCGTCGCGCAGCGTATCGGCGACGAGGACGATACCGCCCCCGCGGTTGTGAGTGTTCTCGACCACGAGGAGGCTCGTGGGTGGATATACGAGGTGCCCGCGTGGCTTGATGGCAGTGCGGACGTCATCGGCGTCAAAGGTGCCACCGTGGCCGATCTCGCTGAACTGAACCCCGGCGTTGGCGGCGCCGGCGCCGGTCTCATGCAACACGAGGTGCGACTCGGTGGGAACCAGCACGTCGTCACCAGGACGAGTCAGCGTTCGGAGGGCGACCTGATTGGTCATGGTGCCGGTCGGCAGGAAGAGGGCGGCTTCGGTGCCGAGCAGCACGGACACTTCTTCCTGGAGCCGGTTGACCGATGGATCCTCCCCGTACTGGTCATCGCCGACCTCCGCGGTGGCCATGGCATGGCGCATGGCGGGAGCGGGCAGAGTCACGGTGTCGGAGCGCAGATCGATCCGGGCGGTCATTCCCGCGATGATACCGGGCGCGTTCGCGGTCAGCGGGTCAGGAGCCGGCCGCCGGGGCGTCGCAACCGTCGGCGCTGCACGAGTACGCCGAATGGAACGCCATCGGGATGAACGGCCGTCGGTACCCCATGAATCCACTCGGCAGCCGCCTCGAGGTCCTCGACACAGAACGGCTTGGCCAGGACCGCGACGCCTGGTCCCGAGATGAGGTCCATCGGCATCGAGACCAGGAGTTGGCCCGTGCAGACGAGCACCCGGGGTAGCGACAGAAGCTCCGCCCGGATGGGAGGAGCGAGCGAGAGGAGCTGGGTTCCATCGATGATGAGGGCGTTGGGACGTTGGCCGATCGACAGGCGCGACTCCAGCTCGTCCGGAGCGATCACCTCGGCATCCGGTAGCAGCTCCCTCCACAGGAGCCTGATCCCGGCTTCGCGATCGCTGACCCAGATCATCCCCGCCATGCCCGGTCTCTCAGCAAGGCCGATGCCGGAATCGACCCCATCATGATTGGTGCGCTCCGACTTCTGCGGCCATTTCTTCGAAGACCTGCGTATGCCGATCGATGTCGGCCACCGTGGCCTGCGGTGCCACGAGCGCCATGTTGTGGAATGGGGTCAGGAGCACACCGCGATTCAGGGCATACAGGTGGGTGAAGCGCTGGAGCTCGAAGTCATCCATTGCCGCCGCCTGTGCGCCGGTGCGAGGTCGATCAGGGCCGAACAGGTACTCCGCACGGCAGCCCAGGCGCGTCACGTGCCACGGCAGCGCGGACGCATCGATGGCGGACTGCACGCCGCTCGTCCATCGCTCGGCCAGCGGAATGGTGTGGCCGAATGCCTCCGTCGTCAGGGCCGACTCGAGCGTTGCCCGCATGGCGGCCATGCTGAGCGCGTTTCCCGCCAACGTCCCGCCGATTCCACCCACGTCACAGTGCTCGAGCTCGATCTCGCGTGCGATGCGCGCTGCGACGTCGGCGGTGAACCCATAGGTCCCCGCAGGGATACCGCCTGCGATCGCCTTGCCGATGACGAGCATGTCCGGCTGGAGGCTCGCCTCCCGCGTGTACCCGCCGGGTCCGGCACAGATGGTGTGGGTCTCGTCGATGATGAGTAAGGTCCCGTACTGTCGCGTCAGGTCGCGGAGAGCATCGTGGTATCCCGGATCCGGCTCGACGATGCCGATGTTCGTCATCACCGGCTCGGCAAGGACCGCGGCCACGTCGCCGTGCGCCAGCGCGGCCTCCAGAGCGTCCAGGTCGTTCCACGCCACCACGCGCGTGGTCACGGCCGGATCTACAGGCGGACCCAGATTGCCGTCGCGCGCCACGCCCCCTTCATCGCGCAGGGTGATGAAGGCTTCATCCACGGTTCCGTGATAGCAGTAGTCGTAGACGATGACCTTCGGGCGGTGCGTGATCTGGCGTGCCAGGCGAAGGGCGAAGCGGTTGGCATCGGTTGCGGTCAGCGCGAACTGCCAGAAGGGGAGCCCGAACCGGCGCTGCAGCTCCTCGCCGACCCAGACGGCATCCTCCGTCGGTAGCATGAACGTGAGGCCGCGGGTCACCTGGCGCTGGATGGCAGTAACGGTGGCAGCGGGGGAGTGCCCGGTCATGGCACCGGTGTCCCCCAGGCACAGGTCCACGTAGTCGTGCCCGTCCACGCACGTGAAGCGGCCGCCGCGGGCGTCGGCGACGAAGGGTGGGAACGCACCCGGCCACTTGCTCATCCAGTTCATCGGCACGCCGCCGAGCAGGGAGAGCCGCGCTCGTTCGAACAGCACCGCGGAGCGGGGATGCGCATCGCTGAACCGATGCTGCTCGCGCGCCATGACGCCTGCCAGCCAGGACCGATCGATCGCCATCAGAAGAGACCTCCGCGCATGCCCGTGCCGATTGCCTGCATTGTGCATCGCGGATGGTGCTTCGTACGAACGTCATCGATTTGCGTTCTACTGTTACCCGATGACTGAGCCGATGAACCCCGACCCGCAGCAGCGCGCCCGTCCCCGCCGGCGTACCGCCGTCCTCGCCGGCGTGGCCGCGGGCGCGGCCGCACTCGGCACGGCCGAGCTGCTGGCGGGCATCCTGCCGGGCGCATCGAGCCCGATCATTGCAATCGGCGATACGGTCATCGCGCTTCAGCCGCCCGGCGCGAAGCAATTCGTGGTCGAGTTGTTCGGCGAGGCCGACAAGCTGCTCCTCACGCTGTTCATCGCGGCCGTGGCCCTGGTTGCGGCGGGCGCGCTCGGTCTCCTGGCGCGTGATCGGCCTGGCCTGGCGCGGATCGGGTTTGCGGCATTCGGACTGCTCGCGCTTGCTGCCAGCTTTCGCGATCCCCTCAGTGAGCCGCTCACCAGCTTCCTCGTGGCCGCCGCCGCGGTCGGCGTGTCGATCGCGGTGCTGAGCTGGTTGATGCGCCTGACAGTCGAGCGA
This sequence comes from Chloroflexota bacterium, assembly GCA_013820865.1. Lineage (GTDB taxonomy): Bacteria > Chloroflexota > Limnocylindria > QHBO01 > QHBO01 > JACDBZ01. The sequence continues at coordinate 12,398 of JACDHU010000012.1, read as the reverse complement.
GCCACTCCGGCCGTGGCCGAGATGCCGGCGTGGGGACGCCGTCGATTCATCGGCAGCTCGATTGCCGTCATCGGCCTCGCCGCCGGTAGCGGTATCCTCGGCCGCACACTCCTCGAGCGAGGTCGCCTGAACGCTGTCGCGCAGGTTGGCGAGGTGCCGGACCCGGTCGTCAGCGCATCCCCGCCGCCGACCGAAGCCGTGCTGGACATTCCAGGCGTGAGTGAGCTCGTCACGCCGAACACCGAGTTCTATCGGATCGATACCGCGCTGATCGTGCCGCGGCCAAATCTGGACACGTGGCGACTCAGCGTGACCGGCATGGTGGATCGCCCCTTCGAACTCACCTACGACGAACTCACAGCAATGCCGCTGCACGACCAGTACGTGACCATCGCCTGCGTCAGCAACGAGGTGGGCGGCAACCTCGTCGGGAATGCCCTGTGGCGCGGCGTGCGCCTCAAGGAGCTGCTGGAGCGCGCCGGCGTGCAGCCGAGCGCGACACAGATCGTGGGACGAGCAGTGGATGGCTTCACCGCCGGCTTTCCGACGGTCTGGGCACTTGCCGATGAGCGCGAGGCCCTCGTGGCTGTCGCCATGAACGGCGAACCGCTGCCGGCCGACCACGGCTTCCCGGCGCGCCTCATCGTTCCCGGTCTGTTCGGCTACGTCAGTGCAACGAAGTGGCTCGCGGAGATCGAGCTCACGACCCTGGAAGGCTTCGACGCCTACTGGGTCCCCCTCGGTTGGTCCAAGGAAGGTCCCATCCTGACCCAGGCACGCATGGACGTCCCTCGTGATGGTGCGCGCGTCGATGCGGGTACGGTCGCCGTGGCAGGCGTGGCCTGGGCGCCGGATCGGGGCATCAGCGGCGTCGAGGTGCAGGTGGACGAAGAGGGATGGGTTGCGGCCGAGCTCAGCGCTCCCATTTCCGACGCGACCTGGGTCCAGTTCGTCCACCGCTGGGACGCGAGTCCCGGTGACCATCTGCTCCGCGTGAGAGCCATCGACGGGGACGGCGAAGTGCAGACCGATGAACGGACCCGGCCGGCGCCGGACGGCGCGCGCGGCCATCACACGATCCGGGTATCCGTCTCCTAGGTCCTCTCATCACCCCGGACGATTGATGTATGGCCCGATGGTTCCGCGCGTGGTCTTCTCCGTGGCATGGCCACACAGATCCGCACGCGCGGGCACCTTCCACCACCCGATTCAGCCGCACGCCTGCTGCTCATCCGCACGGTTGCGATCGCGGCGCTCGCCATCACAGCCGGATATCTCGGTTGGCGCGTGGTTGCGAGCCTCAACTTGGCCGCCTGGTACCTGGCCATCCCGCTTCTCGTATTCGAGATCCATGCGGCTATCGGCCTCGGACTCTTCACATTCAGCCTGTGGGACGTCGATCGGCGGCCACCTCGTCGGGCAATCGGTCGAGTGCCAACCATCGCGGTCGTGATCCCAACCTACAACGAGGGACCCGAGATCCTGGTGCCGACCATCGCGGCGGCCGTTGCCCTCGAGCCGGCCCATGAGACCTGGGTCCTCGACGACGGCGACCGGCCGGACATCGCCGAGCTCGCCGCCGAGCTCGGTGCGCGCTATCTCGCCAGGCCGACCCACGAGCATGCCAAGGCCGGGAACCTCAATCACGCCCTCACCATCATCGATGCCGAGATTCTCGCCGTTCTCGACGCCGATCACGTAGCCGCACCCGACTTCCTTCGCGCGACGCTCGGATACTTTACTGATCCTAAGGTCGCCGTCGTCCAGACCCCGCAGGACTTCTACAACGTCACCAGCTTCGAGCATGGATCCGGCATCTCCTACGGCGAAACCTTCCACGAGCAGACGCTGTTCTATCGACTGCTCCAGCCCGGCAAAAACCGATGGAACGCCGCCTTCTGGTGCGGCACCAACGCCCTCATTCGGACGGCCGCGCTGCGTGAGGTTGGGGGCGCGGCCACCGAGACGATCACCGAGGATATCCACACCACCATCCGACTGCATCGACGGGGCTGGAAGACCGTCTATCACAACGAGGTCCTGGCCCGAGGCCTGGCTGCCGACGATGCCGCCCAGTACCAGCTCCAGCGCAATCGGTGGGGGACCGGTGCGATGCAGGTACTGCGGGTCGAGAATCCGCTGTGGGTGCCGGGCCTGAGCCTGGGTCAGCGGCTGGGCTATGCCTCGACGCTCGTCGGCTGGTTCGACTCCTGGCGCACGCTCGGATTCCTGCTTCTGCCGCCCGCCGTGCTGCTCAGCGGCCAGATCCCGATCATGGCCGATGGCGCGACGTTCGCGCTCCTGTTCGCGCTGACCTACCTGTCGCAGCAGACGGCCCTTGTGCTGCTGGGGCGGGGCGCGTATCGGCCCGTGCTGTCGGTCATCTTCGACCTCGTGCGCATGGCACCCAACTTCACGGCAACCCTCACGCTGTTCGGCCGGCGCTCACCGCGCTTCCGAGTGACCCCGAAGGGCCGCATGGCAGCCGATCGCGGGCGCGTCGACGCACCCTTGATGCTCCGCCTGTCGCTTGGGATATCGGTGGTCGCGGCCGTGGTCTATACCTTCCACCTCGTCGGCCTGGTTGATCGCGGATACGCCTCCGAGTGGGCTGCGGTGGGTGCGTTCGCCTGGTTGATCGTCAATGCCGGGCTCGTCTGGATCGCCATTCGACGTATCCGTTCGCTTCGCTTTGCGGCCGAACGGCGAAGTGCCGTCCGATTCGCCGTTGACGCCACCGGCACGGTCGACGGTCGACCCGCCTCGGTGCAGGACGTCTCGGTCGGCGGAGCGTTGCTCGCCACCGATCTCCCGCTTGATGAACGCGACGGCTACCTGGTCGCCATCAACCTGGCCGGAGCCGCCACGTCGCTTCGTGCGCAGGTTCGATCCTCGCGCCAGGCGGAGAGCGGTGAGCATCATTACGCCTTCGAGTTCGATCCCGGGCAGCATCGGGAGCGCGGCATCCTGGCCAACGCGGTGTTCGGCGGGCGTTATCCGGTCACCGGCACCGAGCGGCGCGCATGGGCCGACCTGTTGCGCCGCGAGATCGGTGGGCTGTCGCGACGGTTCCGGCGCGGGGTCCCGGCTCCGGCCACTCCAACCCCAGGCGTCGGCCTGCCTTCCACGGCACCCTGAGCGTCGATCAGCTGCGGGCGCGATCGACAGGTCTCGCGATGGGGGACAGGTGGATCTCGACGTGCACCAGGCCCTCAGCCAACGGTAGGTCCGTGATGGCCCGCCATGCGGCATGCGACAGGTTCGCGACGCGCTGGTCGGGCGTCCCGACGTAGCACGGGCACGAGTCAACGACCGGCATGGTCACGCACCGATCGGCACAGATGAGTACGTATCTCGGTTCGCCCGTCGGAAACCCTCCGCCGATGTCGAGCGGGAGTGCCACGGTGATCTCTCCCTCCCAGCCGATGCTCTCACCATAGCTCGAGGCCTTGCCGGTCACCAGCCCATCGACCGCGATCACCCCGATCACCCCGATCTTCGCGGTCGTGAGCGCTGGGGCGGTACCCAGGCTGGCGGTGGGGTTGCCGGCGAAGGCGTACCAGTAGTCGACTTTGCCATCGAAGTAAGCAGACCGATGGAGCCAGGTCTCGGCACCGTCGACGTCGGGGTGGACCTGCGTCGTCAGGCCATCGGCGCTGAAGCGCGGCTCGGATGCGAACACCTCGCCGTAGGGCAGCGTGGGCTGATCGAGCAGGGTTCCCACCAGATGCGCGGCGCCCTCGTAGAAGTCCGTGGCGAAGTAGGCTGATGCGCCGAGCTCGGCCAGCGGCGCACGGCTGTATGCGCCCACCCGGCCGGCAGCGACCTCCTCCGAGGCGGGCTCGTCGAAGCCTTCTGACGCGCCGGGAGCGTAGCATGCGTTGGAGTAGATCATGACCCAGCCCGGTGCCGGCCTGGCATGTGCCGCGATCCACGACTCGCCGTAGTAGGCCAGCGTGCCGTCGCGCGACGAGTCGGCATGCGTCCCGACCGCATTCGGCCCGTTCAGGCCCCATCCGTTGGTGGTGGCCGGGTTCGCGTCAGGCGAGTACGGGTTGGGCGTGCCGATGCCGTGACCGAGGTAGACCACGATGTTGGCGTCCTCGACAGCGGCGAGCACGTTCTCCGCGCTGGCATCCGGCGAGTAAGCACGCGCCACGGTCGCGCCGCGCGTCTCGGCGGCGGTGGCGGCCGACTCCGCCAGGCCGATGTAGACCGGAGTCAGCTCTTCGCCTACGGGACCTACGATGATCGCCACGCGGACACCGGTCGAGGCAGCGGCGGGCGCGGCGATACCCAAGCTGCCAAGGGCGACCGCCAGAACGCTGGCGATAATGACACCGATCCGCACGCGACTCCCCCGGAGGGCACAAGGGCGAGCATCTGCTCAGGACCGTAGGATGACACCTCGAGTCGTAACTTCGCAAGGAGTTGGTGCGCGTCGGCACCGCCTCCTGCTTGACGCCACCACCACAATCGGTCGCGTGCCCGTAGCGCCCATGGTCATCGTCAATCCGTCGGCCGGAGGAGGTCGCGCCGCCCAATCAGTTCGCTGGATCCGTGACCAGTTGGCCGCTCGTCCCGACACACGCCTGGAGATCACGAGCCGCCCGGGGGACGCCGAGCGCCTGTCGTCGAACGCCGGACGCGAAGGACACGACCGCGTCATCGCGGTCGGTGGCGACGGAACGATTGCCGAGGTCGTCAACGGTCTGATGGCCGGTGGTGCCGAGGTCGAGCTCGGGATCGTGCCGGCAGGAAGCGGAAACGACCTTGCGCGGAGCCTGGAGCTTCCGCGCGATCCGGTATCGTGCTGGACGATCGGGATGGAACGTCACGCGCGTCCCATTGACCTCGCGCACGTCACCAACGGTGCTGGCGCGTCACGTTGGTTGGTGTCGGCCGGTGGCATTGGATTTGACGCGCAGGTCGCCGCGGCGATGGCGGATCGGGCCCGATGGCAACGAGGGAGAGCCGGGTACCTGCTCACCACGCTGAGCGAGCTGCACCGATTTACGAATCGCTCGATCGAGATCACGGTCGACGGAGGTGCTCGAATGGCCCGCCAGGTCCTCTTCGTCGCCATCGCCAACGGTGCCAATTACGGCGGTGGCATGCGGATCGCGCCCGGCGCTCAGCTGGACGATGGGTGGCTCGACCTGTGCATCGTGGGCAACATCTCGCGGCTCGGCGCGCTGCGCCAGATGCCCAACCTGTATCGCGGCACGCACACCGCTCATCCCGCGGTGGAGCTGATGTGCGCGCGGACGGTTCAGATCGACGGCGACGTCAACACGCGAATTCACCTCGATGGCGAGCCATTCGGCGAGTTGCCGCTCTCCATCGAGCTCGCGCCTGCCCGGCTGTGCGTTGCGACTCCGCTGCGCTAGGCTGCCAGCATGACGGGTGACGAGCCGAACGCGACACTCGTGGGCGATGTCCTGCAGGGGTCGGACGGGAAGCGCATCGGCACCGTGGACGCGATCTTCGCCGACTATCTCCTGGTGCGAACTGCCGGGCTCCTGCCCATCGACCTTTACGTGCCGCGAGCCAAAGTGAAGGTCGATGGCGGTGCCATTCGGACTGATTGCGACCGGAACGAAGCCTACGCGCGCTGGCATCGGCCCCTAAAGCGTGCTCCGCATGACTGATCGGTCTTGCGGTACCCTTGAGTTGTCATGAATGATGCCGATACGATTCAGCCACTCAACGCTCGGCCGCCGTATGCGCCGGGCGACGCCGAGGCGTTCTACGCCCACGTCGGCACCGGTGGCAAGGTCGAGGCCGATGATTGGATGCCTGACGACTACCGGGCCGCCGTGCTCAAGTTCGTCGAGATGCACGCGAACTCGGAGCTCATGGGCGTCCTGCCCGAGCGCGACTGGATCATGCGCGCCCCGACGTTGCGCCGAAAACTAGCCCTGACGAGCAAGATCCAGGACGAGGTCGGCCACGCGCAGCTCCTCTACCGCGTCGCCGAAGATCTCGGCAAGCCCCGCGCGCAGATGCTGCAGGACCTCCTTGATGGCAAGACGAAGTTCCACAACGTCTTCCACTACCCGACACGCTCGTGGGCCGATGTTGGCATCATCGCCTGGCTGGTCGACGCTGCCGCGATCGTGTCGCAGCAGGCCCTGCGGGACTCCTCCTACGCTCCCTACGCACGCACGATGAAGAAGATCTGCTGGGAGGAGTCGGTTCACATCATGCACGGGCGCGATGTCGTGCTGACCCTGATGAACGGCACGGAGAAACAGCGCGCCATGGTGCAGGAGGCGCTGGACCGATGGTGGGGTCCGCTGATGCAGATGCACGGACCGCCGACGGATCCGGCCAGGGACAAGGATCTGCACTGGGGCATCAAGGCCAAGAACAACGAGCAGCTGCGCCAGGAGTTCCTGTCGATCTACGTGCCCCGGCTCCTGGAGCTCGGTTTGACGATCCCGGACCCCGCGTTGCGCTACGACGAGTCCATCGGCCGCTGGGAGTACACCGAGCCCGACTGGGCGGAACTGAAGTCCGTGGTCACCGGGCACGGGCCGGCCTCGCAGTCTCGCCTCGAGTTCCGTCGCGTGAACTTCGCTGATACCCAGTGGGTCCGCGACGCGCTGCTGGGGAACGCGGCGGCAGCCTAGGTGGACGGCGAACGAATCTGGGAGGTCTTCCGCCAGGAGGACGAGGGCGACCCGATGATGCACTCGGGAAACGTGAATGCCCCCGATGAGGAGCTTGCGATGCACTATGCGCGCGAGATGTACGGGCGTCGCGGGGAGTCCCATCGGCTGTGGATCGTGGCGCGCGAGGCGATCACGGAGCTTGATGATCCCGACCTCCTGAAGCCACCATTCGACCGATCGCACAAGAAGCCCGGCGGATACGTCATCAAGCACAAGCTCCAGGCGGCGAAGGAGCGCGCCGCGTCGAAGGCGAGCGAATGATGGTCAAATGCCTCGCGACTCCGGCAGGCTCACAGTGATTCGGCGCGACATGTACCAGGGGGCGGGGTAGATGGCAGAGACGCCACCGATCGACGCAACGTCTCGCGAAGCGCTTGCCGAGCTGCTCCTGAGCGTTGCCGACGACGAGTTCGTCATCGGCTTCTGGGACTCCGAATGGACCGGTATTGCGCCGATGCTCGAGGAGGACGTCGCGACCAGCTCGATCGCGCAGGACGAGATCGGCCACGCGAAGGTGCTGTACGAGCTCCTGGCCGAGCTGACCGATGATGATGCTGACCGGATCGCCTTCGGGCGTGCGTCGGACGCATTCCGGCATGCGTCGCTCATGAACCACGCGCGCGGGGACTGGGCCTTCAGCGTCGCACGCCGATACCTGTACGAGACGGCCGACCAGGTCCGGCTTGCCGCGCTCACCGGCTCGACGTACGAGCCGCTGGCCCTGCTGGCCGGGAAGATGCGCCGCGAGGAGACGTACCACCTCATGCATGCCGATACCTGGCTGCGGCGACTCGCCGATGGCGGCAACGCGGGGCGCGACAGGCTGTCGAGCTCGCTCGAGTGCCTGTGGACGGACGCGCAGGAGATCTTCGCGCCACTCATAGGCGAGGAGACGCTCGTGCGCGAGGGCATCCTTCCAGAGCCGATGCGGGCCATGAGCATCACCTGGCAGGCACGGGTTCGCCCGAAGCTCGAGCCGATCTGCGGCGCCCTGCCAGCGGCCACGCCATCGATCGACGGACGGACGCGCCGGACCAGCGATTTCGCCTGGTTGCACGGCGAGTTCACCAGCGTTGCACGATCGGAGGAGGCGGCGACATGGTGACCCGCGCAGCCATCGGCTCCGACGAAGAGCGAGTCTGGGCCGAGCTGTCGCGGATTCCTGACCCGGAGATCCCGGCCATCAATGTCGTCGATCTGGGCGTGATCGGCTCGGTGAACGTGAGCGACGAGCGCGTGAGCGTCGAGCTGCTGCCAACGTTCGTCGGCTGCCCGGCCATCGGCGTGATGCAGGAGCAGATCACAGCGCGGCTGCGGGCGCTCAACGTTGCCAATGACGTCGAAGTCAAGGTCAGCTTCAATCCACCCTGGACGAGTGACCGGATTTCGGTCGCCGGCCGCGAGCGGCTTCGCCTGGCCGGGTTCGCGCCACCGCAGGCCGCCGAGACACCGGGCCTCATCGGACTGGAAGAGCTGGCCGTCATGCCCATCGCGGAATGTCCGTTCTGCGGGTCGCGCGACACGACGCTCGAGAATCCGTTCGGGCCAACGTTGTGCCGAGCCATCTACCACTGCAGCGCGTGCCGGCAGCCCTTCGAGCAGTTCAAGCAGGTCTAGCAGGTCTAGCGACGGGCCCGCGCGCTCACCTCATGCGGTACCCTTCGGCGCATGACGATCGACGCTGACGAGATCGCCCAGGACGCCGGCAAAGCGCTTGCGTCGGGCAGCGAGAACCACCTGGCCGCGATGCGTCACAGCGCGGCGCACATGATGGCCGCAGCCGTGCTGGAGCTCTTTCCCGGTGCGAAGCTCGGCATCGGGCCTGCGATCAAGGACGGCTTCTATTACGACTTCGACCTACCTCGCCCGCTCACGCCCGCCGATCTCGAGCAGATCGATGCCAAGATGCGCGAGCAGCAGGCTGCTGGCCTGGCGTTCGAGCACTCCCAGGATCTTCCGCGCGCCGATGCCGTGACGCTGATGGAGCAGCGCCGCCAGCCCTTCAAGGTCGAGATCATCCATGATCTGCCCGCATCCGAGGGAGAGACGGTCTCCTTTTACCGGCACGGTGACTTCGAGGATCTCTGCCGCGGCGGACACGTCGGTTCAACGAGCGAGCTCGGCGCGTTCAAGCTGCTGAACAGCGCCGGGGCGTACTGGCGCGGCGACGAAAAGCGGCCGATGCTCCAGCGCATCTACGGCACCGCGTGGGAGAGCACCAAGGATCTCGATCAGCATCTCTGGCGGCTCGACGAAGCGAAGAAGCGCGATCATCGCAAGCTCGGCCGGGAACTCGACCTGTTCACCTTCCACCCGGAGTCGCCTGCGGCGCCCTTCCTTCACCCGCGCGGCATGGCGTTGTGGCGCTCGCTCGAGGACTGGTCGCGCCAGGTGCGACGCGAAGCGGGCTTCGACGAAGTCCGGACCCCGAGCCTCGTGCGCAAGGAGCTGTGGGAGACCAGCGGGCACTGGGCGAACTACCAGGACAACATGTTCGTCCTCGATGACCACGATCACGTGTCGGGCCTCAAGCCGATGAACTGTCCCGAGGAGATCCTCATCTACAAGACGCGGTCGCACTCGTACCGAGAGCTGCCGATGCGATTCGCCGACTACTCGGTCCTGTTTCGCAAGGAGCGCACCGGAGTGCTCGCGGGCATGTTCCGTGTCCGCCAGCTGACCCAGGACGACAGCCACGTATTCTGTCGCGACGACCAGGTCGACGACGAGCTGCGCCTCGCTCTGTCGCTGGTGCGAAAGCAGTACGCGCCATTCGGCTTCGAGCCGCGCGCGAAGCTGGCAACCCGCCCGGAGAAGCGCCTCGGGTCCGACGAGTTCTGGGAGCGCGCCGAGAGCCGACTGCGCGAGCGCCTCGACGAGGACGGCATGTCGTACACGCTCGATGAGGGTGGAGGCGCGTTCTACGCACCCAAGATCGACATCTTCATCGAGGATGCGCTTGGGCGCGAGTGGCAGATGGCCACCATCCAGGCCGACTACCAGCTGCCGCAGCGCTTCGACCTTGAGTACCGATCGGCCGACGGCGGCTTCGAGCGTCCCGTCGTCATCCACTACGCCATCTACGGGTCGTTCGAGCGCTTCATCGGCATCATCACCGAGCACTACACCGGCGCGTTCCCGCTGTGGTTGGCCCCCGTGCAGGTGATGATCGTTCCGATCGCCGACCGCCACCTCGACTACGCTGAATCAGTCCGCACCGCGCTGGCCAGAGCCGGCCTTCGTGCAGCCGTAGACGATCGCTCCGAGCGCATGCAGCTCAAGCTGCGCGATGCTCAGGAGCAGCGAATCCCGCTGATGGTCGTGGTGGGGGATCGCGACGCCGAGGCGGGCGCAGTCTCACCTCGCCTGCGCGGGCGATCGAAGGGCGAGGATTCCGTGCCGCTCGATGAGTTTGTCGCCGATCTCGCCACGCGCGCAACCTCTCGCGAGCTCTGGCCCGTTTCTGAAGGCGAATGAACGCGCTTCCCTCGAAGCAGCGACATTCGTGGACTCACGGGTGAGAAAGATGCGCGGCGTCGGGCAGCTCGCCCTGCGTACAACCGATCCAAACCGGGTCGCCGAGTTCTATCAGTCGGCATTCGGGTTTCGGCTCCTCGCTGGCGACCCCGATGGCGCGGACCTCGAGCTCGGCGGCTTCGAGCTGAGCTTCCGTCGCGGCGAAACGCCAACGCGCGATGGCATGCAGATCGGCTTCAAGGTGGATACGGCATCCGAGGTGGATGCGTGGGCGCAGGAACTGGGTCGACGCGGCTTCGCGCTCGTCGCGCCGCCGTCGGGCGACCGCTGGGAGGGTAGCCGCAGCTTTCGCATCGCGGATCCAGACGGACGGCAGGTCGCCGTCTTCTTCGACTATCCGCGCTAAACGCCGCGACCGATAGCGAGCCTCGCCGATAGCCCTCGCGTCGTTGACCGTGGCCTCGGTATCGGTGTATCATCCGTCGGCAATTCGCGTACGTTTGCAGGGCCACCCGTCCGTGATCGGAAGGTGGCCTTGTTGTTGAAGGAGAGCAGGACCTGGCAAAGGACCTCCGCATCAATGAAATGATCCGCATCCGCGAGGTGAGGATCATCGATGATCAAGGTGAGCAGCTCGGCGTCATGCCGACCTTCGAGGCGCTCGCTCTGGCCCAGGAGAAGGGACTCGACCTCGTGGAGGTCGCGCCCACGGCGGTGCCGCCGGTGTGCCGCATCCTCGACTACGGGCAGTACAAGTACGAGCTCCAGAAGCGCGAACGAGAACAGAAGAAGAAGCAGAAGTCGCAGTCGTTCAAGGAAGTTCGCCTGGGCGTCAAGGTTGACGTCCACGACCTCCAGACCAAGGCGCGTCGAGCGGGCCAGTTCCTGGACCACGGGGACCGGGTTAAGGTCACCGTTCGCTTCCGCGGGCGTGAGATCAGCCACTCGAACCTGGGACGCGACCTGCTCATGAAGACCGCAGAGCTCCTCGCAGAGCATGGCGTGATTGAGCGTCAACCGCTTCTCGAGGGGCGAAGCATGTACATCGTCATGGCACCGCTCGATAAGCGGACCGAGAAGAAGACCGATACCGAGGGCAACGCAACTGCGCAGTCCGCGGGAGAAACCATAGGCGACGCGGTCGCCGCCAGGCCAGTTGCGGCAGCTGCCGCGAGACCGGCCGAGGCGACGAGCGAGACGCCGTCGCAGCAGGGATCCTAACCGTGCCGAAGATGAAAACCCACAAGGGGACGGCCAAGCGCTACCGAAAGACCGGGTCCGGGAAATGGGTCCGGGCCAAGGCGTGGCGAGGCCATCACCTCGAAATCAAGTCCAGCCGCCGTACGCGTCGCTACGCGGGCGTGGCTTCCGTTTCGGAGACCCACACCGCCAAGCTCGAACGCCTGATGCCGTATTCGGCCAAGGGAAGCTGACCGATGGCCAGAGTCAAGCGCGGCGTTCCCGCGCATCGCCGTCACAAGCGGCTGCTGAACCAGGCGGAAGGCCGCCGCGGAACGCGTTCGAAGCTCATCCGTCCGGCGCGAGAAGCACTCATACACGCCCTCGTGTACGCGTATCGGGATCGGCGCGACCGCAAGCGCGACATGCGGCGCCTGTGGATCGAGCGGATCAACGCGGCATCGCGCCAGCGCGGCGTGCCGTATGGACGCTTCATGGCCGGCCTCAAGGCCGCGGGTGTCGAAGTCGATCGGAAGATCCTGGCCGACATGGCCGTCCGTGAGCCCGCCGCGTTCACTGCCATGGTCGACGCCGCCAAGGCGACCTTTACCAGCTGACCGGCGGTCCCGACGCCGGTCCCCACGGCCCTGTCCCGATTGCGGGACGGGGTCGTTCGCGTATGACTCATGATGAGCGCGGACCGATGAGTATTTCGTCACACACCAATCAGCGGGAAGCTCAACACCTGACCAGATGACTGATCTACGGACCGATCTCGACGATCTGCGGAGCACCGCACGCGAGCGGCTGGCCGCCTCCACGACCGCCGAGGGCGTTGACCACCTTCGCCACGACCTCCTGGGTCGCTCGGGCCGACTGACGATGCTCCTGCGGCAGCTGGGATCGGTTCCTGTGGAGGCCAGGCCGGCGCTCGGGCAGCTGGCCAACGAGATCCGACGCGAGCTGGAGGCTGCGATCGAGAGCCGGCTCGATGTCCTGCGCTCAGACGACCTCGACGCTCGGCTGGCTGACGAGGCGGTCGACATGAGCGCACCCGGGCGGCCG
>JACDHU010000011.1 GCA_013820865.1 Chloroflexota bacterium | reverse complement strand
CGTTTCCACCTTCGGCGCCTCGTATGCCGATGCGGGAACGTTCGGCGTGCACGCCGGCTTCTCCCCGGATGATGCTGAGCGGGTCGTGGCTGCCATCATCGAGCAGCTTGACCGGATCACCACCGATCCGGTAACTGTCGGGGAGCTTGACCGAGCCCGCGCCTACACCCGCGGCCGTCTCGAGCTCCGGATGGAGGACAGCGGCGCGGTTGCGGGCTGGATCGGCAACGGAGAGGCGCTGCTCCCCCGGATTCTGTCCGTGGAGGAGGTCATCGAGCAGCTTGACGCGGTGACGATCGAGGATCTGCTCCGCGTGGCGCGTCGCATTCTCGCGCCGGGCAATGCGCGTCTCGCGGTCCTCGGTCCGTTCCGGTCACGCGCTCGACTCGAGCGAGCCCTGCGCACATGATCGAAGGCGGCGATCCAGTCCCGGACGAGGTCCACGTGATCGACCTGCTCGGCGATGAGCTGACATTGGCGCGGGCACAGATCGATGCCGGTCAGTTCGGACTGGCCGAAGGCACCCTCCGGCGTCGCCTTGCCTGGCGCGAGGCGGAGGGATTCGGAACGGACGATGAGGCCGATGCGCTGCGCGCGCTGCTCGCCGAGAGCCTGTGGCGGCAGTATCGTCCCGCTGCTGCGCGCGCCGTCGTGGATGCCATTCGCGCCAGCAGCCCACAGCGCCGCCTCCCGATGACGCTCATGATCGAGGCCGAGGCGTTGGCCGCGGCCGGAGAGCCGGATCGAGCTGCCGGCGCCATGGAGCGGGTCATCGCCGGCATCGGCGTCGACGCGGCATTCGAGCTGGGACGCGGCGTTCCCGGTGGACTGCGCTGGCCGCTGCCATCTGATCTGTCGCCTGTCGCGCCGCGCGCTGCGCAGGCACCGTGGGCTGCCCCCGCGGACTCCGAAGCGGAACCAGTGCCCGGGTCGCGCACAGCCGGTGGGCGATCCCGGATGGAGGAGGCACGGGTGGCGTACGTGGCCGGGGACCTCGCGCGTGGCGACGCGGAGATGTCGATCGCGGTCCGGTTCGATCAGGCGTTGGCGTCCGACGGCGTGACGATCCTCGAGCCGACCCTCGGAGGCCAGCCGGCGCCCGACCGTCTGCTACTCTACGGCGACCTTCTCCGCGCCGCGGGTCGCGAGGTCGAGGCCAACCGGGCCTACGATCGCGCCGCTGGCCAGCGGAGCTGATCCCCGCACAGCAGGAGCCGCCTCGTCATGCAGCGCACGCTCGTCCTCGCCAAGCCCGATGCCGTCCAGCGCGGCCTCATCGGCGACATCCTCGCCCGCTTCGAGCGCAAGGGCCTCAAGGTCGTCGGCCTGCGCCTCGTTTCGGTGCCGCGCGAGCTGGCCGAGGAGCACTACGCCGTCCACGCCGGCAAGCACTTCTATGACGGGCTCGTCGAATTCATCACGTCGGGGCCGGTGGCGGCGTTCGCGCTCGAGGGTCCGGACGCCATCGCCGTGGTGCGCCGGATGGTCGGCAAGACCATGCCGAACGAGGCCGAGCCTGGGACGATCCGCGGTGACCTGGGCGTCAGCGGGTTGCGCAACCTGATTCACGCCTCCGACGCGCCCGAGACGGCCGAGGCCGAGCTGGCCATGTGGTTCGGTGCCGATGCCCTCGTTGACTACGAGCGCCAGATCGATGCCTGGATCGTGGCAGAGGAGCCCGCTCGATCCTGAGCGGCTCAGCTGCCCTCGGCAAGCAGTGACGGATAGGACGGCCGGGAAAGGATCCCGATGCGCTCGAGCGGGAAGTAGCGCAGCCACGCTCGCCCCAGGACGAGTTCCTCGCTGATCGGTCCGAAGGCACGCGAGTCCTGGCTGTCCGGCCGGTTGTCGCCCATCACAAAGAATGACTCGTCCGGAACCTCCCATTCGAACGTTCCCGTGGCGTCGGCCGGTATCGTGGCGGCGGACGAACCGTCGTCCTGCCGTCGGACGTACGGCTCCTCGATCCGTATCGGATTTCCCCCAGGCTGGGTGATGAAGACGCGTCCGTTCTCCAACGTGATCGTGTCACCCGGCATGCCGATGATGCGCTTGATGAACGGAATGCCATCGCCCGCCGGGCCGGAGCTGGTGGGGGGATCGAAGACCACGACGTCGCCGTAGTGGTAGCCGTCGAAGCGGGTCGTCAGCTTGTCGATCAGGATGTACTCGCCGTTGACGATGGTCGGGAACATCGAGCTCTGCTGGACCTCGAACGGCTGCGCCACGAAATTGTGGATGACGAGGTAGATGAGCAGCGTCAGGACCAGCGTCTCGACGACCTCGAAGGCGCAGCCCAGCGCCCGGCGCGAACCGGCGCGCTCGCTGGTGGCGGGCGCGCCGGAGGATTCGCTGTCGTCGGGGATGTACGTCATGGGCCTGGCGTGCGGGAGGACGGTGGGGTCAGGATAGCGCACCCGAGCCGGTAGACTTACCGAGCCCATGGGTACTCTCATCCTCGTCCGCCACGCGACCACGGCTGCCTCGGCCGGCGGGCGCAACCTCGGCCAGCGCACGGATCCGCCGTTGGCCGATGCGGGCCGCGAGCTGGCCATGCGCCTGGGTGTCACGCTTGTCGCAGAGCTGACCGAGCTGCCGCATGACAACATGCGGCTGCTCTCCAGCCCAGCCCTGCGCTGCCGTCAGACCGCAGAGACGATCGGCAACGCGGTGGGAATCGCGGCGGATGACATCGAGCTGGCCGATGGGCTGCTCGAGCTGGACTACGGTGCCTGGGACGGACTCACCGGCCTCGAGGCGCGAGCTGCCCATCCCGAGCGGAGAGCTGCCTGGGAGGCGGATCCGTGGAGCACGCGCTGTCCCGAGGGAGAGAGTGGCGAGGACGTCGCCCGTCGCGCGTTCGCGGTTCTCGACCCCGTCGAGGCGTGGCTGGCCGCCGATCGGGCGCGTTGCGCGATCGTGGTGGCCCATAATCACGTCAACCGCGTGCGGCTGTGCGCCCTCTTCGGCTGGCCGATGCGCGAGTACCGCGATCGGCTGGCCCAGGACCCCGGCGGTTACAGCCTTGTCGGCTTCGGTGCCGAGGCGCCCGTCATCCGTCGCGTCAATGCGGCGGCCGGCTGACCACGGCGCGGCGGGGCGCATTCGTGCCCATCACGTATCATCGGGGTGCGCCATGGAGCGCCACACCGTGAGGATCAATGTCGATCGATCTCAGCCAGCGACTTCAGCAGACAATGAGCGTCAAGGTCACGCCCAAGCAGATCGCTGCGAACTACATCCTCCAGATGAGCTCGGTCGAGCTCCAGGAGGCCATCGCCCAGGAGCTGGATGAGAATCCGGCCCTCGAGATGGAGGAGCTGCCGAGCTGCCCGATCTGCGGTCATTCAGTCGTGGGCAACTACTGCACCGAGTGCATGCCCCGCAAGGGCGAAGCCGACGATGCGAACCGGCTGGCGAGCACCGATGACCTGCCGGGCGACGGCGCCACTCGCCTTCGCGACGAGGCTGACGAGTTCGATCCCATAGCGCGCGCCGAGGCCGATTTCACACTTCATGACCACCTGACCTGGAACCTGCATGCGCTGCTGCCATCGAGCCTCCATCGCGTGGCCGACCACGTCATCGGCGCACTGGACTCAAACGGCTTCCTGACCCAGACCGATGCCGAGATCGCGGCCACCACCGGCGTGCAGGTCGCCGGTGTCGAGCAGGTGCTCGAAGCCATGCAGGGACTTGAGCCGATCGGGATCGGCTCCCGATCGATCACGGAGTCGCTCCTGGCGCAGATCGCCTACCTTCGCGAGGAGGATGAGATTCCCGTGCCGCCCCACGCCGAGGCCGTCGTGAGGGATCATCTCGCCGACCTCGGCGAGCGTCGCTTCCGCGAGGTTGCCGTCGCGGTCGGTGCAACCCAGCGTGAGGTGATCGAGGTCTGGGAGTTCGTCAAGGCCAAGCTGAATCCGTATCCCACCGCAGCCTTCACCGCGGCGGTCAGTGGCGACAGCGCGCGCCAGATCATCCGACCCGACGTCCTGATTCGCGACCTCGACGGGGAGATCACGGTCGAGGTGGTGGAGTCTCGTCGGTTCAGCCTCAACGTGGCGCCGATCTACTCCTCGCTCAGCTCGAAGCTACGGAGCGAGGAGACGACGGAGGACGAGAAGCAACACGTGCGCCAGTACGTGGGCCGCGCGAAATTCTTCATCGACAACATCAATCGCCGCCGGGCGACGATCCAGCGCATTGCCGAATGCCTCATCGAACGTCAGCGGGACTACCTCGTGAACGGCGTGCAGCATCTCGTGCCCCTGACGCGTGCCGAAGTTGGAGAGATCATCGGCATGCACGAGTCGACGGTCAGCCGGGCCACCGCGGAGAAGTACGTCATGATCCCGTCGGGCGAGGTCGTGCCGTTCAGCCACTTCTTCACCGCGTCGCTCGGCGTCAAGGACCAGATCAGGCGCATGATCGAGGCGGAGGATGCGAGGCATCCGCTCTCCGACCAGGAGATCGCCGACGCCCTGGCGAACGACGGGATCGCTCTTGCCCGACGGACCGTCGCCAAGTATCGAGACGAGCTGCAGATCCTCCCTGCCCGCCTGCGCCACCACTGATCGGCGCCGATGCGCGCCATCATCCTCCGCAGCATCGTCGTCATCGGTGCGGGCGTCATCGTCCTGGCGGGCGTCCTGTTCCTCGCAAGTACGGTGGATGGTCGGCCTCCCACCGTGCTCGTCGTGGCGCTGACGCAGCCGCTGGCCGATGAGCCGAATCGAGCCCTCATCACGACGAGCGTGGAGGTCACCTTCAGCGAGCCGGTCGAGACTGATGCCGCCGACGCCATCTCGTTCGAGCCCGCGGTGGCCGGAGGTGCCAGTTGGAGTGGTAGCACCCTGATCTTTACGCCGGCCAGCCCACTCGACCTCGAGACCGAGTACACGTTGACTGTCGGCGCGGGAGTCCGCGACCTCGCCGGCAACAAGATGGCCGAAGCGCCACCGCCCTTCGTGTTCGAGACGGCCGGCCGGCCATCCGTGGTCGATACGCTGCCGTTGGACGGTGCTGACGATGTGCAGCTCGGCGACATCATTGCGGTGACCTTCGCGTCCCTGATGGACACCGCGTCGGTCGCGGCCGAGCTTCAACTGCGTCCGGGCTTTGCGCATGAGCTGCGCTGGAGCGGCGAGCTGCTCGAGGTGGTCCCCGACGAGCCGCTGAGCGCGGGCAGTCGCTACCAGGTCACCATCGGCGCGGCGGCCTCCGACGTTGCCGGCGTGACGATCGGCGAGCCGATCACCTTCGGCTTTCGGACCGTTGCCCCGGGGCTGCGAGCCGAGACGCTGGTGCCCGCCGACGATGTCGACGGCATCGCGCCGGCCACGTCGATCGCGGTGATCTTCGACCGCCCCGTCGATCCCGCCTCGTTTGACGACGACATGCTGCGGATCACTCCGGACGTCGCCGGCACGTTCGAGCTCGTGGCCCTGCCGCATGACTCCAGCGCGCGGCGCGTCCTGCGCTTCACGCCGTCGGGGCCTCTTCCGGTGAACACCACATTCGAGCTCGAGCTGGCTCCCGGGCTGCTCAGTGCCACCGGCGGCGCGCTGGCCGAGCCGATCACGTGGAGCTTCACGACCGGCGCCCCACCCGCCACCGTCTCTAACCAGCTGACCTTCATCAGCGATCGAGCCGGCATCCCGAATGTGTGGGCCACGAACGCCGATGGCAGCGGGACGAGACAGCTCTCCGCCGAACTCTCGCCAGTCCTCGACTACGCGGTATCGCCCGACGGCACGTCCCTCGTGGTCGGGGATGGCCGGAACCTGATCTTCCTGCGAGCCGATGGCGCCGCTCGCCGCGTCATCACCCCGGACGGCTCCGCAGACTTCGACCCGACCTATGCTCCGGACGCCCTGCGAGTCGCGTTCGCGCGGGCCGATGTCGCCTCCGGTGAGGGACGGGGACTCTGGCAGTGGGAAGTCGGCGGTGGCGAACCGACACAGATCGAGTTGCCATCTGATCTGCTCGCCAGCCCATCGTCCGATGATGACGAGGCGGACGAACGGCTCCGCGCCCCCCGCTACGCGCCGGACGGCCAGGCAATCGCCTTTGTCGATGCGGACCGCGGAATCGGCATCGTGGAGCTGCCGGCGCAGCGACTCACGCTGATCGATGTCGCGGCGATGGCTCCGCCAGCCTGGCTGCCGGACAGCACCGCCATCCTTGTGACCCGAGGCGATCCATGGCGCGTCCCGTTCGAGGCCCCGGTTGCGCCGATGCGTGCCGGCGCCGAATCCGAGGTCCTCGTGGTGTATCGGTCGGGGACGGGTTCCGAGCCGAGCGGCTTCGGAAGCGGCGCGCGCCTGGCGGCCGTGGCGCCGGACGGCCGCGTGGCGTACCTGGATTCCGATGGCACGCTCCGCGTGGCCGACGATGCGAGGACGGCCGGACGCGTTCCGCCGGCCCTCGCCGGCGCGCGGATCGGGGCCGCGGCCTTCGCCCCGAGCGTGGACGCCATGATCATCATCGTCATCGGCGGGGACGACCCCATCGACGGCGCGGGACAGGTGGTCCTGTTCGAACCGGCGAGCGGTGAGCGGACGGTGCTCGCGCGGCATGGCCTCCGGCCGCGCTGGTTGCCCTGAGACGCATCGCGAGGCCGGGCGCGTGCTAGAATCCGCCCGCCTTCGCTGGCGAGTTCCGTGACGTGTCCAGCCGCCGGCAATTCACGTGTGAACATTCCGGTCTGAGCGCGCCCGCCTGAATGGCCGCCGGCCCCACTCGGAGGATTCATGGACTCCCAGCCCATTTTGTGGGTGATCCCGTTCGCCGGTATCGCCGCCATCGCGTTCGCCATGTACCTCGCCTGGGACGTTCTGCGCGCCGACACCGGCACGGATGCGATGCGCGACATCGCCGGGACGATCTTCGAAGGCGCCGTGGCGTTCATCCGACGCCAGTACCAGACCATCGGCATCCTCGCGATAGGCGGTACCGTGGTCATCGGCCTGGTGATCACGCTGGTCGAGGGCCAGGATGTTGCCGAGACCGACATCTACGGCCTTGATCTCGGGATCCGGACCGGCCTCGCTTTCCTCGTCGGTGCCGCATGTTCCATGGCCGCGGGCATCATCGGCATGTACATCAGCGTCAAGGCAAACGTGCGGACGGCCGCGGCGGCCCAGCACAGCCTGGTGCGTGCGGTCCAGGTCGCGATGCGCGGCGGAGCCGTCTCCGGCTTCCTGGTGGTCGCCCTGAGCCTGCTCGGCGTGTACGGCATCTTCGCCGCGTTCGGCGGCTTCACGAATCCCGAGGATGCGCCCTTCCTCATCGTCGGGTTCGGATTTGGCGCCAGCTTCGTGGCGCTGTTCGCGCAGCTCGGCGGCGGCATCTACACCAAGGCCGCCGACGTCGGCGCCGACCTGGTCGGCAAGGTCGAGGCGGGTATCCCCGAGGATGACCCACGCAACGCGGCGGTGGTCGCCGACCTGGTCGGTGACAACGTCGGCGATTGCGCCGGACGTGGAGCCGACCTGTTCGAGTCCACCGCGGCTGAAAACATCGGCGCCATGATCCTGGGCGTCGCGGTGTGGCGCATCGCGACCGAGCTGGGCTGGCCGAATCCGGAGGCCTGGATCTTCTTCCCGCTCGTCGTGCGCGCCTTCGGCCTGCTTGCGACGATCGTGGCCATGTTCTTCGTCCGCGGCCGCGAGGACGAGAACCCGATGAATATCCTCAACCGCGGATACTGGGTCACGACCATCCTCTCGGTCTTTGCGTTGGCGTTCGTGACCTGGCAGATGATGCAGACGGTCGGCATCACTGGGGCCAACGGCCTCCCGGCCTGGATCTGGTTCTTCGGCGCCGGCGTGGTCGGGCTGGCAACGAGCGTGGCCTTCGTGTTCATCACGCAGTACTACACAGCGGGCTCATTCCGGCCGGTGCGCGAGATCGCCGAGGCCAGCAAGACCGGTCCCGCCACGAACATCATCAGCGGCACGGCGGTCGGCTTCGAAACCACCGCGGTCACCGCGATCACGATCGCCATCGCGCTCTTCGCGAGCTACTTCCTTGGCGAGCAGGCGCTCGCGGCGGTTCCCGATATCGAGACCGGCATCGGTGGCATCTTCGGCACCGCGGTCGCCACCATGGGCATGCTCATGACCACGGCCTACATCCTGGCCATGGACACGTTCGGGCCGATCACTGACAACGCGGGCGGCATCGCTCAGTTCAGCAAGGCCGATGCGAAGGCGCGCGAGATCACGGACCGCCTCGACGCGGTCGGCAACACGACGAAGGCGCTCACCAAGGGCTATGCGATCGCGTCGGCATCCCTTGCCGCCTTCCTCCTGTTCAGCGCGTACATCGACAAGGTCAACCTCATCCTCGAGCGACAGATCGAGAGCGGACTGCGCGAGGCCGGGACGCTGCTCGAGTCGGTCGACCTGGCCAACGTCAACGTGTTCATAGCGGCACTCCTCGGCGCCATGCTGGTGTATTTCTTCAGCAGCCTCGCCATTCGTGCCGTCGGCACCGCGGCGCAGGCCATCATCGTCGAGGTCCGGCGCCAGTTCCGGGAGATGCCCGGGATCATGGACTACACCCAGCGGCCGGATTACGCGCGTGTGGTCGACATCACCACCCGCGCCGCGCTGAAGGAGATGATCCTGCCCGGCACCGTGGCCGTCGCCACGCCGATCCTGGTCGGCCTGCTCCTGGGCCACGAGGCGGTGGCCGGCATGCTCATGGTCGGCACGATTTCGGGCGTCATGCTCGCCACGGTGCTGAACAACGGGGGCGGGGCGTGGGACAACGCCAAGAAGTACATCGAGTCGGGCGAGCTCAAGGATGCTGATGGCAACGTGCTCGGCAAGGGGTCAGATGCCCATGCCGCGGCCGTTGTCGGCGACACGGTCGGTGATCCGTTCAAGGACACCGCCGGCCCGTCGCTTCACGTGCTCGTGAAGCTGCTCGCCACCATCAGCCTGGTCCTGGCACCGCTCTTCATCCGCTAGTAATCGCGACCCACTAACCATATGGACGTCGTCATCCAGGCCGCGCTCGCCGGGCTCATCCAGGGCCTGACCGAGTTCATCCCGATCAGCTCTTCGGCGCACCTGGAACTGGCGCCATGGATCGCAGGATGGGAGTCCGGCGGGCTCATCGGGAGCCTGGCCTTCGATGTCTTCCTGCACCTCGGCACGCTCGTTGCGCTGCTCGTCTACTTCTTCCGCGATTGGGTTCGGTTGATCGGCGCCGGGCTTGCCAGCGTCCGCGAGCGTCGCATCGGATCTGATCCGGATCGGCGGCTGGCGTGGCTGCTGATCGGGGCGACGATCCCGGCAGCGATCATCGGTTTCTCGCTGGAGAGCTTCATCGAAGATTCGTTCCACGGCGAGAACGACGCCTCGCGGCTGGCCATCGCCGCCTTCCTCGTGATCGGTGCGGTGGCACTGTATGCGGCCGACCGCATTGGCAGCCGCAGTCGCGAGCTGTCCGACCTCACCGCCGGACGCGCGCTGGCTATCGGCTTCAGCCAGGCCGTGGCGCTACTGCCCGGCATCAGCCGGTCGGGAGCGACCATCACCGCGGGCCTGGCCCTCGGCCTGACCCGCGAAGCGGCCGCCCGCTTCAGCTTCCTGCTCGCCACGCCGATCACGTTCGGCGCCGGCCTGTACGGCTCGCGCAACCTCTTCGCCGATGCGGATCGTCCCGGCGCCGAATGGTTGGCCATCGCGATCGGTTTCGTGGTTGCGGCCCTGTCGGGGCTGATGGCCATCGGATTCCTGCTCGCCTGGCTTCGGCGCCGCTCCGTTGCCGTCTTCAGCGCGTACCGGATCGGCTTCGCCATGGTCATCGTCGTGCTCGTAGTCATTGGTCGCTGATCGCGGCAAGGGTCGCTTGACCGATACATCGGTAGCCCGTGAGCGTGGCGAGCGCGCGGCGTACGAGGACCTTGTCACCTGCGAGCCGATGTATCGGCGAATCGTGACGAGGAGCACATGCCACGTCATGGATCGGCGATGTACCGGTCAAGAGGTGACAGGAAACGCACGCCTGCGCGCTGACTACGCTCAGCGACGACGGCGTAGCGGCGAATCGTGACGTGGGTAGCGGTTCTTGTCATGGATCAGCGACCTATCGCCGGTCGGTGAGCGTGACGAGCGCGTCCACCGCGCCGAAGACAGCAGGCAAACCTTTGACTTTCGGAGCGTGACGGACCTACAATCGCCCGTATCGTCGGACATGCCGACGAACGCATGGCCCATCGGGTGCGGCCATCTTCAGGAGACGCCGCCACGAGTGGCAGGGCCTGAAGTTTTTTTCTTATCGGGGACCATCGCCCCGTCACACCCCAGCACCGGCGAGCCTCGACCGGAGGCTTCCGCAACAGAACAAGGGGGCCGAGCGAACCATGAACACCAAGCCCGTCTACCTCACCGCCGGGGGGCTCGCCAAGCTCAAGACCGAGCTGGACGGCCTCATCAAGGTCGATCGACCGCGCGTTGCTGCCCGCATCCACGAGGCCAAGCTCGACGGCGACCTGAGCGAGAACGCCGAGTACGAGGACGCCAAGCAGGAGCAATCGTTCCTGGAGGGCCGGATCGCGACGCTCGAGCTCCAGCTGCGCAATGCGGCGGTCATCGAGAAGTCGAACGGCGACAGCGTGGGCATCGGCTCGAAGGTGGTCATCGAGGGCGGCGACGGCGAGGAAACGTTCACCATCGTCGGCTCGGCCGAGGCTGCCCCGGGGGAGGGCCGGATCAGCAACGAGTCGCCGGTCGGCGTCGCGCTCATGGGCCACCGCAAGGGCGATACGGTTGTCGTCAACGCGCCGGCGGGACCCATCGAGTACACCGTCGTCCGCATCGGCTAGGAGCCAATCGTGTTCTGGGCTGACGAGCTCGCCGCGTCGGCCACCGGCCGCCAGGTCATCAACGACTCGAAGACGCCATCGGGCACGGTGCACGTCGGCAGCCTGCGCGGACCGGTCGTGGTCGACACCATCACGCGCGCCTTCCGCGATGCGGAGCGGGACGTCGAGCTGCGCTACGGCGTCGACGACCTCGATCCGATGGATGCTCAGGCACTCCTCACGCCGGACGCCATCGAGCAGTTCATGGGCGTGCCACTCAGCGTTGTGCCGGACCCGGCGGGGGATTGCCACGCGTCGTACGCGCGTCATTTCGCACAGGTCTTCATCGACACCTTTGCCGGCCTCGGCATCCGCCCCGACACGTACTACTGGATGAGCGAGGTCTACGGCTCAGGCGCCATGGACCGATACCTGCGCACCGCCCTGGACGCCGCGGGCACCATCCGCGAGATCTATCGGCGCGTGGCCAACGTCAATCATCCCGACGATTGGCATCCGGCCATGGTCATCTGCGAGTCCTGCGGCCGGATTGGCACGACCATCGTCGTCGGGTGGGACGGCGAGCGCGTTCGCTACGAATGCCGGCCCGATCTGCGCGAGTGGGCCAAGGGCTGCGGCCACGCCGGCGAGGTTTCGCCGTTCGGTGGCCGTGCCAAGATGCCGTACAACGTGGATTGGGCCGCGAAGTGGGACCTGTTCGGCGTGACCATCGAGCCGGCCGGCAAGGATCTTTCCACGCGCGGCGGCTCCCGGGACCGATCCGACGCAATCGCGCGCGAGGTGTTCGGCAACGAGCCGCCGCGCAACGTGCCATACGAGTTCCTCAACATCGGCGGCAAGAAGATGTCGACCTCCAAGGGGCTCGGCGCATCCGCCGCGAAGGTCGCCGACGTCATCCCGCCCGAACAGCTCCGCCTGCTGTTCCTGCGTTCCAAGCCAAACACGGCCATCGAATTTGATCCGGCCGGGACCGATGCTATTCCGCGCCTGTTTGACGAATCCGACCGGCTCGCCGCGGCGACGGCCGGCCGCGAGGTGCGCGGTGAGCTGCCACTGGATCACGACCGGCTCTTTGCCGTCAGCCTGGTTGATCCCGAGGCCGATGTCGCGGCCGAGGCCGCTGCTTACCGACCGGCGTTCAGCCACCTCGCGCTGCTCGAGCAGATTCCCGGCGTCGATCTTGTCGAGCGCGTGACAGCAGAGAAGGGCTCCTCCCTGACCGATCGCGAACGCGAGCTGGTCGAGGAGCGTCGCGTTGCCGCGCGCGCCTGGCTCGAGGCGTATGCCCCGGATCGGGCGCGCCTGGCCGTGCACTACGACGGGGTTCCGGCAGGTGCGGCCGAGCTCGACGATCTCCAGCGCTCGTACCTCGCCGCGCTGATCTCGGCGCTCCAGGCCGTCGAATGGAACGGCGAGGCGCTCCAGGGCGCCATCTTCGCCACCGCCAAGCAGTTCGAGCTGCCCGCCGGCCGCGCCTTCGCGGCGCTGTACCTGGCATTTCTCGGTCGCGACTCTGGCCCGCGCGCCGGCTGGCTGCTCACTGCCCTGTCGCCTGAGTTTGTCATTGCACGGTTGGGCGAGGCCGGTTCCGCCGGAGTGGGCGCGTGAGCCGCTCCGCAACGCGATTTCGCCCCGCGGAGGTAATCGCCAACCAAGCCCCGAATCCCGCCCCTTCTTTGCCACCTGTTTTACGGTGTGACGCGTTAGACGACCAACAGCGCGCTTACTCGTCGTTACCTCCACCGGGTGAAACGCAGAGAAGAGACCGATGAGCGTCGGCGTTCAACGGCTCCGTGACGAGCCTGATCTTCTCCGTGCGGCCGCATCTGACAAGGGCGAGGACGCGTCCGTTGTTGACCGTGCCATTGACCTTGACGAGGGACGGCGGACTCTAGTGGCCGAGGGCGACGCACTCAAGGCAGAGCGCAATCTGAGCTCGAAGCGCATCGGCGAGGCGATCCGCGCCGGCGCCGATCCGAACGGACCCGAGGTCGCGCGGCTGAAGGCGGGACCAACCGAGGTGGGGGATCGGATCACCGCGATCGACACCGAGCTGACGTCGCTGGAAGTCGAGCTCGAGGATGCCATGCTCCGGATTCCGAACCCTGCGGACGCGGATGTTCCGGTCGGTGGCGAGGAAGCGAACGTCACCGTGCGCACCTGGGGCGAGCCGCTGCCGCGCGAAGAGCGTCGCCCTCACTGGGAGATTGCCGAGGATCTCGGATTGATCGACAACGCGCGCGGCGCGAAGATCACCGGATCGGGCTGGCCGGTGTATCTCGGTGCCGGTTCAAACCTCCAGCGTGCGCTCATCAATTGGTTCCTGGATGTGCACACCCGCGAGCACGGCATGACCGAGGTCTGGCCGCCGGCCCTCGTCAACGCGGACAGCGCCCGCGGCACCGGGCAGATCCCGGACAAGGAAGACCAGATGTACGTCGCCACCCGCGACGACCTCTACCTCATCCCGACGGCCGAGGTCCCGGTCACCAACCTGCACCGCGACGAGATCCTCGAAGCTTCTTCCCTGCCGATACGGTACGCGGCCTATTCGCCGAGTTTCCGCCGCGAGGCCGGCGCCGCCGGCCGCGACACCCGCGGCATCCTGCGCGTGCATCAGTTCGACAAGGTCGAGATGGTCAGCTTCACCCGTCCCGCCGATTCTGAGGCAGAGCTGGAATGGCTGACCGAGCGCGCCGAAGTCCTGCTCCAGCGCCTGGGCCTGGCCTACCGCGTCCTGCTGATGGCCACCCGCGAGATGGGCTTCGTCCAGGCCCGCAAGTACGACATCGAGGTCTGGGCGCCGGGCGTCGAGCGCTGGCTCGAGGTCAGCAGCGTCAGCAACTTCCGCGACTATCAGGCACGCCGCATGGCGATCCGCCATCGCTCCGAGTCCGGTGCGAAGCCGGAGCTGGTCCACACGCTCAATGGTTCCGGCCTCGCCTTGCCCCGCACCGTGGCAGCGCTGATCGAGACCCATCAGCAGCCCGACGGCTCGATCCTGCTCCCGGATG
Source organism: Chloroflexota bacterium (assembly GCA_013820865.1). Lineage (GTDB taxonomy): Bacteria > Chloroflexota > Limnocylindria > QHBO01 > QHBO01 > JACDBZ01. The sequence continues at coordinate 3,031 of JACDHU010000011.1, read as the reverse complement.
TGCTGCATCCTGCGTTCGGAGGACGCGACCGCATCGGTCCATAGGTCCGTCCCGTGCCACCTTGCGCCTGGGAGCAAACAACTGGGAGGAAGGGGGCGATTCAGCCGGTTCGGCCGTCCTAATTTGCTCGCCGGCGCACATCCTGAAGTGATTCGAGCGCGCAACCGGGGCTCCTTGCCAGTTGTTTGCACCCCGGCGCAAACGGAGGGGTGATCGGCGCTGATCCGAATGCGGCGCGAAGGCGTATCGTGCGTGTCATGTCGATACCTGCTCTCATCGCGACGTTCGCCGTCATGGCCGTCTTTGACGGTATCTGGCTCACGTTGGTGGCGCGCGATTTCTATCGGTCCAACCTGGGACATCTCATCGCCGACAGCACGAACTGGGCGCCGGCCATCGCGTTCTACATCATCTACACCGTCGGCGCCTGGTTCTTCGCGACTCAGCCGGGGGTCGATGACGGGTCGGCGCTGACCGCCGCCTGGCGCGGTGCCGCCTTCGGCTTCGTCGCCTATGCCACTTACGACCTGACCAATCACGCAACCATGCGTGGCTGGCCGACGATCGTCACCATCGTCGACATGGCATGGGGCACGTTCCTCACCGCTGCCGTCGCCGGAATCGCCGCCTTCATCGTGCTCACCTTCTTCGCGGGCTAGAATCGGTCCCGCGACGGAGGGGTGGCAGAGTGGACGAATGCATCGGTCTTGAAAACCGACGTGGGTGCAAGCCCACCGTGGGTTCGAATCCCACCCCCTCCGCCACTCCGAAGGGCTGAGCTATTGACCGGGCGGCCTTCGTTTCGTCAGAATCGCAACATCTGCTTCCCGCTTGTCCTTCCTGGAGGACACATCAGGGTTTGAGCACGCCGAACGGTCCTTCCTGAAGCACATTTCCTCATCGCCAGGGCCGATTCAGTCCTCGGCCGAGCACATCCCGGCGTTGAACCCTGCGTATGTCCTGCCGGAAGGACTCGCATGCATCAGGAGGAGGCGAGGCCGGGGACCTCGTGGTGGAGGCGGCAACGAGCCTCGTAAGTCTCATCGCCCATGCCGCCGATCACGATCAACGGTGAATCCGCCCCCGCGGGAGCCCCGTCAATGAGCCGCTGGGTCCGCGTGGCCGGCTCGCCGCAGACCATGCAGATGGCGGTCAGCTTCGTCACCTGGTCGGCCAGCGCGAGCAGCCGCGGCATGGTGCCGAATGGCACGCCCCGGAAGTCACGGTCCAGCCCGGTGACGACCACCTGCTTCCCCAGCTCCGCCAGCCGCTCTACGACTGACGGCAACCGATCGTCGAAAAACTGCCCTTCCTCGATGGCCACGATGTCGGCCTCAATCACCGCCGCCTCGATCTCTGAAGAGTCATCCACGGTCACGGCCTGGTGCTGCGCTCCCGAACGCGAAGTGACCGTAACCCGATCGGTCCGTGTGTCCAGTCGCGGCTTTACCAGGATCACGCGCCGACCGGCAATCGAAAACCGCCGCAGGAGACGAAGCATCTCGTCGGTCTTTCCGCAGAACATGCAGCCGGCGATCACGTGGACCCAGCCGTGGGTGTAGAACATCGGTCCCGAGAGTCTACGGAAGCGCGCACGTGCAGGAAGCCCGCCCGCGCGTAGTCCCTGCATGAACCGATACCGTCGCATCCTCCTGCCCTCGACGGTGCCACCGGTGGCAATGCCCCGGCCGGCCCGGTCGCGGACAACCTCCAGGCGCACGTCGACCAGTTGGTCGCCGCGCTCGACACGTACGCAGCCGGTGACTTCGGCGGTGCCTACGCGGCAGAGCGTGAGGCCTCGGCCCACATGTTCATGACCGGCGCAGTCCTGTCGGCGGCGATCGCCGGGCAGTTCCCGGATCAGTTCCCGACCAGCACCGAGCCGTCCGATACGGCGATGGCCCGGGTCGAGACCGTGAACCCGTTGGTCCTCATCGGGACGGCACTTGTCGCCCTGACCGGTTTGACCCTCACCCGACGCCCGGTCGAGGTTCGCTCGAGCGTCAACTAGATGCGGTTCCCTCCGCGTGAAGGGCCTCGGTTCCGCTTCGGCGGGCCGGGGCTCTTCTTCGTGCCGGCGTCAGGCGGCGCGGTGCATCGCGAAACGCCGCGCCAACGCCTGGGGCCGGCTGAACAGATATCCCTGGCCGGCGGTGATGCCGAGGCCGATGAGCGTCTTGCGCTCTGCCGCGGTCTCCACGCCTTCTGCGACGAGGATGATCCCGGCTTCGCTGGCAAAGTGCGCCATGCCCGCCGCCAGCGCCTCGCGGGCGGGATCGACATCGATGTCGTGAACGAGGGCGCGATCAAGCTTCACGAACTGCGGCTTCAGCTCCAGGATATGCCGCAGCGATGCGAAGCCGGCGCCGGCGTCATCCACGGCGAGTACGACGTGCTTCGTCGCTCTCTTCGGCGATTGCCACGATCTGGGCCTGCTCGTCAGGGTCGAGGTCGAGCGCCGCGGCGGGAAGCTTGAGCAGTGTCTCGCGACTCGGGTATCCGAACAGGCCGACCATTGCCTGGTTGACATCGAGCAGCCGGCCATCCGGGGTGGATCGGTACGCAGCTACCGGCAGGCGCTCGAAACGAAGGTGGTGAGCGTCGCGATGGCGGCCATGGGGGTCAGCGAATTCATGAGCAGCGTGCCGGTGGGAGGAGCAAGCTCGTTTCGCACATCGAGCAGCCAGATGTCGAAGGCCGACAGAGCCACGGCGCCGATGGCGACCATTACGGTCGCCCGACCGCGCGGCAGCATCGGGACGAACCAGACCAGAATGACGGAAGCGCCGCCGAGCTGGCTCTCCGGCGTCGTTCCGGAGAGTAGATCCTTGGCTCCGATGGCGACCACGGCGGCCCCCATGGCGGTAAACAGCACGTCGCGAGACCCGACGAGTCGCCGCGCGATTCGGATGCTGACCTTCCCCGGCTGGCGGCCCGATCGTCCTCCGGTCGGTGAGGGTTCAGTCTGCTACTTCGCACGCCTCGGGCCAAGACCCAAAGGTCCTGATCAAGGTGGTTGCGGAGGCGTCAG
>JACDHU010000150.1 GCA_013820865.1 Chloroflexota bacterium | reverse complement strand
GTGCATGGTCAGGTACGAACGCGCGAGCTCGGGATCGGCGAGTGCCTGTTCGTCCGACGCCAGGGCCGCTACGTCGTAGCGGGGGGTGAGGTTCAGGTGCGTGGCCACCTGCCCGAACTGGAGGTCCAGGTCGATGAGCAGGACGCGCGAGGCGGGCAGCACCGCCTCCGCGGCGTTGGCCTGCGTCGGCGGGGGGGCGCCGCCTCCTGCCAGGAGCACCGCGGTGTTCACTGCCAGCGTTGTCGTACCCACGCCGCCCTTCGGACTGAAGAACACCACGATCTCGCCGTTCCCGTGCTGGGAGGTCTCTGGGCGTACCTTGCCGGATCGGATGAGGAGTGCCGTTACCCTGCCCTCGAGCTCATTGGGCGCGAAGCCGCCGACGATGACGTCGTCGGCGCCAGCCTCGAGGAATGCGATTCGAGCTTCGACATCGTGCGCGGGCGCCACGACCAGGATGGGCGTGATCCCGCTCCCGCCGGTGGTGCGGAGCGACGAGATGGCCCCGGACACGGCGAGGCCCTCGGCGACGATCAGGTCGGCCGGCTGCTCGCGCATGGCCGCCACCGCATCGGCCGGCGTCGAGACGGTGGTCGTGCCGTAACCAGCGGCGGTCAGTGCGGACTCGAGCTCGGCGCGGAGTTCGGAGCTTCGGGCGCAGATCAGGATCGGGTTTGACGGCATGGGCCGGAGTATAGGGGTGGCGCCTGCCGCGTTGGCGAATCGCATCGGCCACGGCTATACTTCTGCTGCGCCTCCCTTTCGCGGAGGCGTGGTCCGTGTTCGAATGCGACCCCTTTCTGCTGCGTTGATGGCTCTGCCGAATGGATGGCACCCGCCGATGCGCCGCATACCCATAGAGAGGAGAACGACGCCATGCGCCGTTATGAGCTCATGCTCCTGCTCAGCCCCGAACTGGAAGACGACAAGCTCCAAGCGGCGGTCGAGAAGGTCACCCGTTCCATCGTCAATGCCGGCGGCAGCCTCAGCAAGGTTTCACCGTGGGGCAAGCGTCGTCTTGCCTACGATATCCAGCGTCACCGCGAGGCGAGCTATTTCCTCATTCACTTCGATATCGAGCCGGCTCAGGTTCGCGAGATCGAGCGAGGAATGCTCATCAGCGAAGAGATCCTGCGACACCTGGTCACGGTTCTGGAAGATCGTGAATCAGCCGATGAACTGGCCCCGGCCGCTGCCGCGCGAGAGACCGGCGAGTACGAGGGTGACGATGAAGCCCGTGAGCCCGTGACCGACGCGCCGGATGACGCGGGGCCGGCTGACGACGATTCGAGCGACGACGACACGTCAGACGACACGTCAGACGACACGAGCGAGGACTCGTCGGATGACGGTGGTGCGGACGGCGCTGCCGATGACGAGCCGGTGAACGAGGAGCGCGCCGAGGCTGACGCCCCGGTGAGAGAGGAGCGGCAATGACACTCAACAAGATGATGATCATCGGGAATCTCGGTGCCGATCCCGAGCTGCGCTACACGCCGAGCGGCAAGGCCGTCACCGAGCTGCGCGTCGCGGTGAACGACAACCGCAAGGGTCCGGATGGCGAGTGGATCGAAGAGACGCTGTGGTTCCGCGTCAGCGTCTGGGAGCAGCAGGCCGAGCGCCTCGCCGAGCAGCTGCGCAAGGGCAACAAGATCTACGCCGAGGGTCAGCTGAAAGCGCGCGAGTATGAGGCGCGTGACGGTCAGAAGCGGACGTCCCTCGAGCTGGCCTTCGCTCGCGTCGTGAATCTCGAACGCCGTCCTCGAGACGAGAGCGGTGAGAACGCAGGCGGCTCGTATGGCGACGCCCCGCCCCAGGTCCGGCAGCGTGACGCCGGCCAGACTCCGCCGCGTTCGTCCGCTCCCGGCGCGGAGATGGACGTCGACGACATTCCCTTCTAGATCACGCTACAGACACATCGAGGACAGATACGAAATGGCAAGCCCCCGATCCCGCCGCGAGTCGGCGGACTACTACCGCGACCGTCGTCGCCGCAAGGTCTGCAACTTCTGCGTCGATAAGGCCGAGAGCATCGACTACAAGGAGGTCAATCGCCTCCGTCGCTACCTCAGCGAGCGCGCCAAGATCGAGCCACGACGAAAGACCGGCACCTGCGCCCGTCATCAGCGCATGCTGACCACGGCGCTCAAGCGCGCGCGTCACGTCGCGCTGCTGCCGTACGCTCCGCAGCACCTTCGCCCCTAGCGTTGACGGCGATGGGTCCGCCGCATGCCCCTTGACCTGCTTCTGGCGCTCAGCGGCGTCCTGGCCGGGGCGTTCGGCGCGTTGCTCGGGCTGGGCGGCGGGATCCTGATCGTGCCGATCCTGACCCTGGGCTTCGGTCTTCCGCTGACAACGGCGGTCGGGACGAGCCTGGTCTGCGTCATCGCGACGTCGACTGGCGCGGCAGCGTTCAACGTTCGCGCCGGCCGAGCGGATGTGCGGCTCGCCATTTCGCTGGGTACCGGTACCGTGGTCGGGGCCATCACCGGAGGCGTGATCGCCGGATTCCTGCCCGAGCGGGTGCTCGCCGGACTCTTCGCTGCCCTGCTGATCTATACCGCGTATACGATGGGTCGGGGCCTGAGGCGATCGGCCGCCGGCGCCGCTGATCTTGAAGAGAATCCTGCGTCGCCGAATGGTCCCGGCGCGCCGGCCTACCGCAGGCATCGGCTGCCGTTGGCGATCACCGGCTCGGTCCTCGCGGGCAATGTGTCCGGCCTTCTTGGTGTTGGCGGCGGGATCGTCACGGTGCCACTCATCCACCTCGTGATGGGGGCGCCGGTGCGCATCGCCATCACGACCTCCAACGTGATGATCGGCATCACTGCGGCGGCCGGTGCGTATGCGTACCTGTTCCGCGGGGATGTTGACCCGCGCATCGCGGCACCGGTGGTGCTCGGAGTCGTGGTCGGCGCCGCGATCGGAGCGGCAGTCTCAAGGCGCCTGCGAATCACGTGGCTGGCGGGCCTCTTCGTCGTTGTCGTGCTCTACGTCGCGGTGCAGATGGGCCTGCGGGCGTTCGGGGTCACATGAACACCAATCCGGATAGGCTGGGAGGCCCGATCGCGCACATTCTTCGCGGCGGCACGCTTATCGCGGTCGCGGTGATCGCCGTTGGCTATCTGCTCGGGCTGATCGCCGATGGCGAGGGGTCGGGGGCCACGCCGGTGTTCGAGCTCCTGCGAGACGGCGGCCCGGACGGGCTGATCGGCGCCGGGCTGCTCGTCCTGACACTCCTGCCCGTGGCCGTCCTGGCCGCCGCCGCCACTGGCTTCGCCCGGTCCGGGGAGCGCTCGGGCGTGGTTGCAAGCCTGCTCACGCTGGCGCTCCTCATTGGAAGCCTCGCGACGGCCCTCCTCATCGGCACCACGACTTGACGCTCTCACGTCGTGTCGGCCACACTCCCCGCATCCGAGGGGGAGTACCCCCGAAAAGATGTCATCGTCAAGACGGCGAGATCGATTTCGCCCGGTGGCATCGGCCGGCCCGCGCATGGTGGTCGGGAGAGACCTTCGGCCCGTCATAGGAGGCCGTCTCGGTGCCCGACTACGTCTCGTGGATCATCTTTGCCGTCGCGATTTTCGGGTTGCTCGCGCTGGATCTGTTGGTCTTCCATCGCGAGGCCAAGCCGGTCCGCATGCGCGAGGCAGGCGCCTGGGTAGCGGTCTGGGTTGCGCTCGGCCTCGCGTTCGGGGGCTGGATCTTTCTGACCCGCGGCGTGACGAGCGGCGGAGAGTATCTCGCCGGCTACCTCATCGAGTACTCGCTCTCGATGGACAACGTCTTCGTCTTTGCCGTGCTGTTCGCCTACTTCGGGGTTCCCGCGGCCTACCAACATCGGCTCCTGTTCTGGGGCGTTCTCGGGGCCATCGTATTCCGGGCAATCTTCATCCTGGCCGGCACGGCGTTGCTCGAGAGCTTCAGCTTCGTGATCTACATCTTCGGCGCGCTCCTGCTGTTCACCGCCTGGCGCATGGTCGCGGCCGGCACCGAGCACGTTGACCCGAGCTCGAATCCAGTCCTGCGCCTGCTCCGGCGCGTCATCCCGGTGACCGATGAGTACGAGGGACAGAAGTTCTTCACGCGCCGCAACGGCAAGCTGTGGGCGACGCCGCTGTTCGCCGCGCTGATCGTGGTCGAGACGAGCGACATCATGTTCGCCATCGACAGCGTGCCGGCGATCCTCGCCATCACCACCGACCAGTTCATCGTCTTCACCTCGAACGCCTTCGCCATCATGGGGCTGCGCTCGCTCTACTTCCTGCTCGCGGGACTTATTGACCGATTCGAGTATCTGAAGTACGGCCTCGCCGCGCTCCTGACATTCGCTGGGCTGAAGATGCTGCTCAGCGACGTCATTCATCTCGATGTGTGGCTCTCGCTCGGCATCATCGTGAGCATTCTGGTCGTGTCCGTCGTGGTCTCGCTGGTAGCGACACGCGATCGTGCCGTGCCCGATACCTCGCCTCCACCCACGGGCTGATTTAGCGTCCCGCCGGAGGTCACGGGTATACTTCGGGCGCTCGACCCGGCGTCAGTGGCCACGTTGTCGTCACTGACGCACCCGTCATCGCAAGGAGACCAGAGTGCTAAAGCAGGAGAGCCGACCGCAGGCAGCGGCAGGGCAGACGACCGCCGAGCTGTGGGCGTTCTTCCGCGGAGAGTTCGTGCCCCTTCGCGAGGCGAACATCAACGTCATGACCCACGCCTTCAACTACGGCACCGCCGTATTCGAGGGTGTTCGAGCCTACTGGAATGCCGATGAGGAACAGCTGTTCGCGCTCGAGCTTATCGCGCACTACACGCGCATTCGCTCGTCGGCGGCCCTCCTCATGATGGAAGTGCGCCAGTCCCCCGAGGAGCTCGCCGCGATCACCGTTGAGCTCCTGCGGCGCGATGGGCTGCGCGAGGACATGTACGTCAGGCCGATCGTGTACAAGAGCTCGGAGACCATCGGCGTCCGGCTTCACAACCTCGACGCAGACATCACGATCTTCGGTGTTCCGTTCGGCCAGTACATCGACACCGAGGGCGGCATTCGGGCCCAGGTCAGCAGCTGGCGTCGGACCGATGACAACGCTATTCCGGCGCGCGGCAAGATCACCGGCGC
>JACDHU010000010.1 GCA_013820865.1 Chloroflexota bacterium | reverse complement strand
AATCAGCCCCATCCACAGGATTTGACGATAGCTCGACATAACGTTCTGCTGATACAAATCGCTTGGCACACAACATGCTTCTGGCGCTATGATGCCGTCGGCCTGTCCGCGCTCGTCTCGTCCTGGTTGGCGAGCGTTTATAACCAACTGGCTCACGCACGGCCCAATAGGGAAAGGTGGATCTATGCCCAATATTGGCGTACAACGCGCCCTTTCATTCGTAACGGTGCTCGCGCTGCTCGTGGCACTCTTTGCGGTGCTCGCCGTCAGACCGGTGGCCGCCGAGATGGCTGACCTGACCGCCACACTCACCGGCGATGCGGAAGTCCCGCCGGTCGATACGGCCGCGACCGGATCGGCGACTGTGTCCATTGACACCGAGGCGGCCGCAGATGCCCAACTCTGCTACGACGTCACCTCCACAGATCTCGAGGGAGGTGCTGTTATTGGCGCCCACATCCACGAGGGAGCGGCAGGCGTGATCGGGCCGGTCGTCGTGACTCTGCAAGCAGTGATCGACGGTGACGGAACAGGAGCCGACTGCGCAACCGACGCCGAGATCGATTTCGCGGCTTCCGGCGATGCCGACATTGCGACGCTGCTCACAGATATCGCAGCCAACCCAGCAAACTATTACGTCAACGTTCATACCGACATGAATGCCGGCGGTGAGATCCGCGGCCAGCTCGAGGTTGCGGGTGGCGGTGGAGAGGCCACCGGCATGGTCATGGTCATGAAGCATCTATGCGACGCCTCCATCCAGTCCGAGGCCGATTTCATCGAGGTCGAGGAGCGATCGCTCGACAACCCGACCACGCCGGCGGGCGTCCCGTCGCTGGGTTCGACGATCGAGACCGTGCTCGCCTGCCCGACCATCGTGCAGCCGGGTGACGACCAGACTCCGGATGCCATCGCGTCAGGCTCGCGCACCTTCGACTTCACGGTCGAGGACTCCGAGGGCACGACCCAGGTTCTGACCGAGGACACCACCTTCAGTGGTGACAATGGTTTTGATACCCCGCTCGAGGACTTCGCCTGCGAGGACACGGTTGATGGAATGGAGTACGACGCAAACCGTAACGGTGAGATCGATGGCGACGTGTGCCTCGACTTCAGCGCCTACGGCTTCGCCGGTGTGGTGGAGGGCGAAGTCACGGTCGACGAGATCGAGGCCCCGCCGAGCGCGCGATTCGGCACGGTTCGCCTGACCCCGGCGCCGCTCAGCGACGACGCGGCCATCGGCCTCGAGTTCAGCGATGGCGTCATCACCTTTGACTCGTCGGCCGACGAGGACACCATGGTGACCCTGCACGTGTACAACTTCGTGAACGTCGCTGGCGAAGAGACCCCGACCGCCACACCGGTGGCAAGCGAGCTGCCCGACGCGGCCGTCAACCCGACGGGCGAATTCGGCAGCAGCAGTGTCGCGATCCTGTTCGGGATCATGGCGCTGGCATCGATCGGCTTCCTCGGCTTCCGCACCGTGGCGGTCCGCCGAAACCGGTAAGTCAATCGACGGTTCATCGAACCTTACAGACGAAGCCCCGGGCGCCATGTCCGGGGCTTCGTCATGCACTGCGCACCATCCACGGCGCTTGAGTAGACTTCATGCATGGCAATCGATGCTCAACGCCCCGACTTCAGCGAGCTTGGTGAGCTGAGCGTCGTCTCGAACCCGGCCGGCGGCCACGCCACGCCGTCCGATGTGATGTATCCCGGCGGACCCCAGACCGATGGCGGCCTGCTCGCTCCCGGCGATCCGGTGCCGGAGAACGCCGGACCGGGCGGGCGACGACCCGAGTGGTTGAAGGTCCGCATCGGCGCAGGGAGCACGTACGCAAATACCAAGCATGTGCTCCGTGACGAGGCGCTCAACACGGTGTGCGAAGAGGCGCGCTGCCCGAACATCGGCGAATGTTGGGCGCTCGGCACGGCCACCTTCATGATCCTGGGCAGTGTCTGCACGCGGAACTGCGGCTTCTGCGCCATCGACACAGGGCGCCCGCCGATCACCGATCACGACGAGCCGCGCCGCGTAGCCGAAGCCACGAAGCTGATGAATCTCAAGCACGTCGTCATCACCATGGTCGCGCGCGATGACCTGCCCGATGGCGGCGCGCGCATGGTGGCCGAGACGATCCGCCACATCCGCCTGGAGAACCCGGGCACCAGCATCGAGGTTCTCATCAGCGACCTCAATGGACGCGACGCCGACATCCGAACCGTCGTCACCGCACAACCCGACATCCTCAACCACAACGTCGAGACGGTCCCCCGCCTCCAAAAGGCCGTCCGCCGGCGGGCGCGCTGGGATCGGTCCGTCTCGGTGCTCACCGGTGGCCGCGCGGTCGCGAACGAGATCGGCTTCGACGACATGGTCACCAAGACCGGGATCATGCTGGGACTCGGTGAGACCTGGGACGAGATCGTCGAGGCCATGGCGCTCCTGCGCGAGGCCGAGGTCGACGTCCTCACCATCGGCCAATATCTCCGCCCGAGCCAGAAGCATCTACCGCTCGTGAAGTACTACACCCCCGCCGAGTTCATGGCGCTGCGTCGAATCGGCCTGACGATGGGGTTCAGGCACGTACAGTCCGGGCCACTCGTGCGTTCCAGCTATCACGCGGCGGAGCAGGTCCCCGGTCGCGAGACCGCCGCCGCCGTATAGACCGATGCGTCCCGTGGCGAACCACTAGGCCGATGACGAGCCACTCCCCCTTCCGCGACATCACCACCCCCGAGACCGATGCGTCACGCGCACCACGGCGGCCCGACCGGAACGCACCGTACCGGCCGGTCAGCGACGAGCGTCCGTTGCTCGCCGCGCACGGCGGCACGCTGACCGTCGAGCATCTCGGAACGGTTGCCTACCAACCAGCGTGGGAGCTCCAGAACGAGCTGGCCCATCAGCGTCGCACCAGGCGAATCGGCGATCGGCTGCTGCTGCTCGAGCATTTTCCGGTCTACACCATCGGCCGCGGAGGAAATGCAGCGAACATGCTCGCCACGCCGGTGAGGCTACGCGAAATCGGCGCCAAGCTGATTCGAATCGATCGGGGCGGTGATATCACCTTTCACGGCCCCGGCCAGCTGGTGGCCTACCCGATCGTGGAGCTGCGCGATCCCCTCGACCTGCGGCGCTACGTTCGAACCCTGGAGGCGGCGACAATCGCCACCGCCGCGGCCTTCGACGTCACAGCCACCAGCCTTGATGGGCTCCCCGGCATCTGGGTCGACGGCGAGCGGAAACTGGGAGCCATCGGAGTGCGCGTGAAGCGCGGCGTCACGACCCATGGCCTGGCACTCAACGTGAACACCGATCTCAAATGGTTCACAGAGATGATCCCCTGCGGACTTCCCGACAAAGGCGTCACCTCGCTCGCCCACGAGGTGGGCCATCCTGTTCCAGCTGACGCCGTCGCGGACGAATTGGCCCGCCAACTTGCTACCCACTTTGGCCTGCGCGTGGCCGTCGGCGCCGCCGGCCTCATCGGCCCTGGAGGAGCTTCCGAGCAATGACCGATGAGCTCGTCGTCGAACGCTCTGGCACGCCCGGTGATCCGGAGCATGGCGTCCGGCTGGAAGTGGCCGCCTTCGGGCCGTGGCAGACGAACGCGTATCTCGTGTGGGATGGTCGCTCGACCGATGCGCTGGTCCTGGACCCTGGCATGGGCGCCGCCGAGCCGCTGATCCAGCAGGTGGCTGCCAACGGACTGCGGCTGCACCTCATCGCCAACTCGCACGGGCACATCGATCACATCTTCGATAACGGTCCCCTCATGCGTGCATCGGGGGCGCCGCTCGCAATCCATCCCGATGACGCCTATCGGCTCGATGGCAGCAACAACTACGGCTTCGAGGTCGAGTCCAGCACCGCGACACAGGACCTGCTCGAAGGGGAGCAGCTGCGCATCGGCGACCTGGTGTTCGACATCCTCCACACGCCCGGACACTCGGAGGGCTCGGTCTGCCTGTACGAGGAGCGCCGCTCGCTCCTGCTGTCCGGCGATGTCCTGTTCGCCGGTTCGTATGGCCGGACCGATCTCCCCGGCGGCGACGACGAGCAGATGGTCGCCTCGCTGGCACGCCTGGCGCGAGAGATTTCCCCGGCGGTTCGCGTCCTCCCCGGCCACGGTGGCGAAACCACGCTCGGACGCGAGCTGCCCTGGCTGTTACGAATCGCCGAGGCTGGCCGCCTGCTCATCCCGGGCTGATGTTGCACGGGATGCGACCAAAGGCGAAGGAACGGAAGCTCCACCGTCCTGTGTTGCACGGGGTAACACCCCGGACGTTAGAGCTCGGGTTCGTTCGGCTTTAGTGTCACCAGGTGCAAATGCGAGCGTGCAAATGCGAGCGTGCAAATGCGAGGTGCAAATGCGAGCGTGGATCCCTGGCATCGGTCCTGCGGATACGAGCGGCAGCGCAACGCCCGCGGAACTCGTTCGACGCTGCGGGAGCTGAGGTGTAGCCTGAACCTCCCATCCGGATCCCCCAACAGCGCGCCTCGCAGACGGAGACGAACTCATGACCGATGACCAGCGATCGCCGCGCAATGGCGACGGAACAGAACCCGCAGAGCCGAGCGAAACGCGACACCTGACAACCCGTCAGGGCCACCCGGTCTACGACAACCAGAACCAGCGAACCGTCGGCGAGCGCGGCCCGGCCACCCTCGAGAACTACCACTTCATCGAGAAGATCAGCCACTTCGATCGCGAGCGGATCCCGGAGCGCGTTGTGCACGCGCGTGGCTTCGTCGCGCACGGCGAGTTCGAGGCGTACGGCACCATCGGCGATGAGCCCGCGGCAACCTACACGCGCGCCAAGCTGTTCAACGCCAAGGGCAAGAAGACGCCGGTTGTCATCCGCTACTCGACCGTCATCGGCGGACGGGATTCGTCCGAGGCCGCCCGCGACCCGCGCGGCTTCGCGGTGAAATTCAAGACCGAGGACGGCAACTGGGACCTTGTCGGCAACAACCTGCCCGTCTTCTTCATCCGCGACGCGATCAAATTTCCCGACGTCATCCACTCATTGAAGCCCGATCCGATCACCTTCCGCCAGGAGCCGAATCGAATCTTCGACTTCATGAGCCTGACACCTGAGTCGATGCACATGCTGACCTGGCTGTTCAGCCCGCGCGGCATCCCACAGGACTACCGCCACATGGACGGCTTCGGCGTGAACACCTACAAGATGGTGAACGCCGATGGCGACGCGGTGCTCGTGAAGTACCACTGGAAGACGCAGCAGGGCATCGAGTCGCTGACGCAGGCGCAGGCCAACGAGATCCAGGCCGGTGACCTCGGCCATGCGTCGAAGGACATCTTCGATGCCATCGAGCGCGGCGATCATCCACGCTGGGAGCTCAACGTCCAGGTCATGGAGGACGGCAAGCACCCCGAACTCGACTTCGACCCGCTCGACGACACCAAGACCTGGCCGGAGGATGTCTTCCCGCTGCGGCCGGTCGGCATGATGACGCTGAACCGCACGGTCGAGAACTTCTTCGCCGAGAACGACCAGGTCGCATTCGGCACCGGCGTGCTGGTCGACGGCCTCGACTTCAGCGACGACAAGATGCTCGTCGGGCGCACCTTCAGCTACTCCGATACGCAGCGCTACCGCGTTGGCCCGAACTACCTCCAAGTGCCGATCAACCAGCCGCTCGAGCGTCCGGCCACGAACCAGCGCGATGGCCAGATGACCACTCACGTCGACACCGGCGGGCAGAACCCGCACGTCAACTATGAGCCGAATGGCCTCGGCGGGCTGGTCGAGCATCCTGGCTCCGGGCCTGAGCACCAGCCCTACGTCGAGGGCAAGATCGGACGCCAGCACATCAGCCGGCGCAACGATTACGGCCAGGCGGGCGAACGATACCGATCAATGCCCGATGACGAACGCGAGGACCTCGTCCTCAATCTGACCACCCTGCTGACGCAGTGCGAGGCATCGGTCCAGCAAAGAATGGTCGAGCAGCTCGCCCGCTGCGACGCCGACTACGGTCGCCGCGTGGCCGATGGGATCGGCGTGGCCGTCCCGGATTCGGCCACGGAGCGCCAGCCCGCCGGCTCGGCGACCTGAGGCGCGCCCAACACCCCTGAGCCGCCGAGCTATGGGAGGCAGATAGTCCGCCAGCGCACCGGCGCAGCTCAGGTGCGGAGGTAGGCCAGGTCCATCGCTCGCGGCTTCACGCCGAAGGAGCTCTCAAAGGCGTCGAGCTCGGTGAAGTTGGGCCGCTGAAGCGAACTGATCTGGTCGTGGCTCACCGGGAAGATCGGCATGAAGCGATCAGTGACGGAAGTGAGAGCGCTGATGAGCGGGATCGGCATGCCGAGCTTGAGCCGCTTCATGCCGGTGACGCGCATGACCTCGTCAACGATCTCGCGGTAGGTCCACCAATCCGGCCCACCCAACTCGTAAACCGATCCGGTGCGTGACGCATCGGTCAGTGAGCGTTCGACTGCGATGGCGAGGTCGGCCGCGGCCAGCGGCTGGAAGCGTGCATCGCCCTTGCCCGGGATGGCCACGATGCCCGGCGACCAGTAGCGCAGCGTCGTCTTCACGATGTTGAAGAACCCGTCGCCGGGGCCGAACATGAGCGACGGACGCAGGACGACCCAATCAAGCTTCGATGCTCTGACGGCCGCTTCTCCGCGCCACTTCGACCCGAGATAGGCGAGCTTCGGATCGTCGATGACGCCCATGGCCGAGAGGTGGACGAATCGCTTCACCCCCGCGGCCTCGGCTGCCGCCACCACACGCTGCGTGCCGCGCACGTTGATCTCCTCGAATCGCAGCCCCTTGGACTCGCGCGGGATGGCGACCAGATGGACGACGCCATCGGCGCCGTCGAGGGCCGCGTCCAATCCGCGCCCCGTGCTCACGTCCGCGGCCCGCGCGTCGACGTTCGCG
Source organism: Chloroflexota bacterium (assembly GCA_013820865.1). Taxonomy (GTDB): domain Bacteria; phylum Chloroflexota; class Limnocylindria; order QHBO01; family QHBO01; genus JACDBZ01. The sequence goes on along the minus strand of JACDHU010000010.1, from coordinate 9,999 downwards.
GCCCATTCGGGTTGTCGTCGACCGTCGCGCGAGATGGCGATCACGTGATGCCCCGCCTGCGCGAGGTGTGGCACGACGCTGCTTCCGACGAATCCGGTGGCGCCAACGACGGCGACCGTCATCGGTCCGTTGCTGCTCATGTATTCCCCTTGGTTCTCGCTCCAGTCTGAGCCGATTTCTTGCTACTGTCAATGCGCACGTTTTCTACGGGCGCACAAGTCTGGTACGGTCAGACCGATGCCCCCGATCACCGCACCGCATGGCATGGTCGCCACTCCCCACCCGCTCGCCACCGCCGCCGGCGTCGAGGCACTGCGCGCAGGCGGCACCGCGGTCGATGCCGCCGTGGCCGCCAACGCCATGCTCGCCGTGGTCTATTGCAACGCCTGCGGGCTGGGTGGCGATGCGTTCGCGCTCGTCTGGGATCCAGCCGAGCGACACCTCCACGGCTTCAACGGCAGCGGCCGATCCCCCGCCGGCCTGACGATTTCCGCTGTCCGCGCAGCCGGCCACGAAGAGATGCCGGCCAAGGGCGCCTGGCCCATCACCGTGCCCGGTGCGGTGGATGCATGGATCCAGCTCCTGGACCGTTTCGGCCGCCGCTCCCTGGCCGACGCGCTGACACCGGCCGCGAACACCGCCGAGGATGGCTACGCGCTCACCGCCATCAATGCCCGCGCGATCGCCGCATCGCTGCCCGCGTTCGACGACACGGCGCGCGCCGTGTTTGAGCATGCCGGCGCGGCAGGCGACATGTTCCGGCAGCCGCTCCTGGCCGCCTCGCTACGGACGACCGCCGAGGGTGGGCGTGATGCGTATTACGGTGGTCCTATCGGCGACGAAATTGCTCGCGCCATCCAGGCCGCTGGCGGTGTCATGACTGCCGACGACATCGGCGAGCACCGCGGCGACTGGGTCGCCCCCATCTCCACGCCCTACCGCGAGCTCGAGGTCGCGACCATGCCGCCAAACTCACAGGGCATCACCGCGCTCATGGCGCTCAACGTCCTCTCCACCCTGGATTGGCCGATGGGCGCACCACTCTCCGCTGATCGCCTGCATGCCCAGATCGAGGCGGTCAAGGTGGCCTGGAGCGAGCGAGACCGATGCATCGCCGATCCCGAACGCGGCCTCGCCGATCCCTCGGTCCTGTTGTCGTCAGCGCATGCGGAGTGGATGGCGTCGCGGCTGTCGCCGGATCGGTCGCATCGGTATGAGTCGACCAATCCACCGGGTGGAGGCACGGTCTACCTGTGTGCCGCCGATGCCGACGGCATGATGGTCAGCCTCATCGAGTCGAACTACATGGGCTTCGGCTCGGGCGTCATGGGCGGCTCGACCGGGATCATGCTTCAGAATCGCGGTGCCTACTTTTCGCTTGACGCGGCACACCCCAACGCTCTGGCGCCGCGCTCCCGAACGTTGCACACGCTCATGCCGGGCATGCTCATGCGCGACGGTGTTGCGGAAGTCGCCTTCGGCGCCATGGGCGGCGATGGACAGCCACAGACGATGGTCCAGCTGGTGACGGGCGTGGTGGACGACGGGCTGGATCCGCAGGCCGTCATCGATCGGCCGCGATTCGTGGTCGAGACCGAGGCGGCAGGAGAGCCGCTGAGCCCGGTAACGATCGAATCCGATGGCGTGGAAACCGCGACCGTGAAGGAACTGCGCGCGCGGGGCCACGAAGTCTCGTTGGTTGAGCCGAAAACACCGGTCATGGGCTGGGCCCAGATGATCCGGCGCCGGTCCGACGGCTCGTACGAGGGCGGCGCCGATCCACGCGCCGACTCCGTGGCCGAGGGCCTGTAGCTCGGACGATCAAGTCGCATCTTCGCAGGCCGGGGTGTGCCGGTCAGCGGCGGACCGCACGCACCTCACGTGATATATCACTAGTGCTATAACGGCTGACATGGCGGACGGCCCGCGGAAGGCTGAGGCCCCCAGGAGGGCCGCTGAGTGTCGGCCGCCGCATCGGTCTAGAATGGGCCAGCCCATGAGCAGCCAACCCTCCCTTGTCCATGCCCGCGGCCTGACGAAGCGCTACGCGAATGGCTTCACCGCCGTCGATGGCGTCGACTTCGACGTGCGCCCCGGCAAGGCCTTCGGCTTCCTGGGACCGAATGGCGCGGGTAAGACGAGCACCATGCGCATGATCGCGTGCTCCAGCCCGGTAACCGAGGGCACCCTCAGCGTCATCGGCATGGATCCTCGGACGCAGGCAAGAGAGATCAAGGCGAAGCTGGGCGTCGTGCCGCAGATCGACAACCTCGACACCGAGCTCAGCGTGCGCGAGAACCTCGAGATGTACGCGCGCTACTTCGACATCCCCCGCGAGGTCGCCAGCAAGCGGACCGATGAGCTGCTGGAGTTCGTCCAGCTCGACGAGCGCGCCAAGGACCGGGTCGAGCCGCTGTCCGGCGGCATGAAGCGGCGCCTCACGATCGCCCGTGCCCTCATCAACGACCCCGACCTCGTCATCCTGGATGAGCCCACCACCGGACTTGATCCGCAGGCACGGCACCTCCTCTGGGAGCGCCTTTACCAGCTCAAGCGCCGCGGGGCGACGCTCATCATCACGACCCATTACATGGACGAGGCGGAGCAGCTGTGCGACCACCTCGTGGTCATGGACAAGGCGAAGATCGTGGCCGAGGGTTCGCCCCGCCAGCTGATCGACGACCATGCCACCCGAGAAGTCCTCGAACTCCGCTTCACCGATGCAACCCGCGCCGCGCTCAACGGCAAGCTCGATGGTCTCGCGGACCGCATCGAGGAGCTGCCTGATCGGCACCTTCTGTACACCGATAACGGCGAGCACACCCTTGAGCAAGTGAACCAGCGCCAGATCCCGATCGAAAGCGCGCTCGTTCGTCGTGCGAGCATGGAGGACGTCTTCCTGCGCCTCACCGGCCGCTCGCTGGTCGAGTAGGCATCACTGTGACCACCCTGGCCGCGTCAGGCCACGTCTGGCAGCGCAATTGGCTTGTCTACAAGCGCCTCTGGTACCGCAGCCTGGCCTTCGGCTTTCTCCAGCCGGTGCTGTTCCTGACTGCCATGGGCATCGGCATCGGCGCGTTGCTCAGCACCGATGACCTCACCGCCTTCGGTGGCGTCCCGTACATCGACTGGCTCGGACCTGGCCTGCTGAGCGCCATGGCGATGCAGACGGCGACCTTCGAATCGACTTACCCGATCATGAACAAGATCATGTGGGGCCGGAACTACGAGGCCATGCTCTCGACCCCGCTCGGCGTCCGTAGCATCGTGATCGGCGAGCTGGCGTGGATGGCATTCCGGATCGGCAGCCTGGCGGCGATCTTCCTGATGGTCCTCACCGCCTTCGGCATCACACGCTCACCACTGGCGATCCTTGCCGTTCCGGTCGCGATGCTCATCGGCACCTCCTTTGCCGCATGCCTGGTCGCCTTCACCGCGACGCAGAAGAACGATGTCGGATTCAGCGCCATCTTCCGCTTCGTGGTCAACCCGCTGTTCCTGTTCAGCGGCACCTTCTTCCCCTTGACCCAATTGCCCGATGCGCTCCAGGCAATCGCCTGGGCGACCCCGCTCTTCCATGGCGTGCAGTTGGTGCGCGGTTTAGTTCTCAGCGACCTGAATCTTGCGGCCGCGCCCCTTCACCTCGCCTATCTGCTGGTGATGCTCGGTGTCGGCGTCGTGTTGGCCGATCGCAACCTGCGACGCCGGATGGCCGGCTGAGCCGATGACGACACTGTCACAACCCGCGTCGAACGGAGCGCTGGCCACCGCCTGGGCACGGGTGTGGCGCTCGCGCCGCCTGGTCGAGCGCAACATCATGGTCTACCGCCACCAATGGATCATCATCCTGTCGGGCGTCTTCGAGCCGATCTTCTACCTCGTCGGCATCGGCCTGGGGCTCGGCGCAATCATCTCCGAGGTGCCGCTGGCGAACGGACAGGTGGTCCCGTACGCCGCCTTCGTGGCGCCTGCATTGGTGGCCACCGCCGCCATGAACGGCGCGGTGTTCGAGACCATCTTCAATGTCTTCTTCAAGCTCAACTACGCCAAGACCTACGACGGCGTGCTCGCAACGCCGATGGGGATCACAGAGATCGCCCTTGGAGAGCTGCTGTGGGCGCTCATGCGCGCCACCCTGTACGCGGTCGCGATGTTCGTGATCATGTTCTTCATGGGCCTGATCCTGTCACCGCTCGGAGTGTTGATGATCCCTGCCGCGCTCCTCGTGGCCGCCGCCTTCGCCGCCGCCGGCCTGGCGGGCACCTCATTCCTGCGAACGGTGAACGACTTCGACGTGCCGATGGGCCTCATCGTCATGCCGATGTTCCTGTTCAGCGGCACCTTCTTCCCGATCGAGGTCCTTCCCAGCTGGCTCGTCTCGGTCATTCAGCTGACGCCGCTGTACCACGGCATCTCCCTGATCCGCGGCCTGTCGACCGGCATCGTCGGTTTCGAGCAGCTGCTGAGCCTCTTCTACCTCGTCGCCTTCTTTGCGATCTGCCTGTGGATCGCCATGCGCCAGATCGAGCGCCGCCTCATCAAGTGACAGCGGGGCATCGGCCACCGATGTTCGTTAAACGCCGTGGGGGTCGCGCGAACCGGTGAGCAGAGGCCAAGCGCCGCGGAGGTATTGCACGCCCGAGACGACGGTGAGGATCGTCGCAAGCACCAAGGTCCAGAAGCCGATCGCCATGAGTACACCGCCCGCGCCGGTGCCGGCCATCGGTCCACCTGTCAACGCGTCGGAGGCGAGGAACAGGAACCCGAGCCCGCCCAACGTCGTGACGGTCTTGGCCTTACCCAGCGAGCCCGCGCTGATGACCACGTCATCGGCGGCGGCAAGCTGCCTCACAGCCTGAACGATGAACTCGCGGATGAGGATCGCCGCCGCGATCCACGTCGGAACCAGCCCGACCTCGACCATGGCGATCAGGACGCCGGCCACGAGCACCTTGTCGGCCGCGAGGTCCATGAAGACTCCGAGGGGCGAAACCTGGTTCCGTGATCGGGCGATCCGGCCGTCAAAATAATCGCTGAAGCCCGCGATCGCGAACAAGAGCCCCCCGGCGAAGTCAGTACCCGCCCCGTCCATCACGAGCAGCGCCATGATGATCGGGGTCGCGAGGATTCGGCCGACGCCCAACAGGTTCGGCAGGGTCGCGAGACGTGGTCGGAGCCGGTCAGCCACGGCCGAATCGCCGCTCGGTCCCCGCCCGCAGACGCCCGATGTTGTCAGCGTGCGCCACGAAGATGACGAGTCCGATCAGAGCGGCAGCGACCATCCCCTCCACGCCAAGGTGGCCGGTCAGATACAGCGCCGCGGCCGCGAGCACCATCGTCAGGTTCGCGAGCAACGTTCCCAGGGACACCAATCCCGTCAGCGGTGCAATCAGCCAGAACACCGGCGTTGCCGCGAGCAGGGCCAGCGGGGCAATCGCCAGCACTGCCCCAGCGCCGGGCGCTGCACCGCGCCCGCCGGTGAAGCCGATGAAGATGGAGCGCACGTGCCCGATCACCGCGGCGACTCCAGCCATCGATCCCGCCCACGCATGCGGATCATCGAGTGACGCTCCAATGGCGTGCCCGATAAGGACGGCTCCGGCGCCCTTCGCCATATCGAGCACAAGCACGATCACCGCCGCCGCCGTCCCCAGGGTTCGCAGCGTATTCGTCGTCCCGGTGCGCCCGGACCCGCTGCCGCGTGGGTCGACACCGATGAGGCGGCCAACGATCACGCCCCAAGGAATCGCGCCTAGCAGGTAGCCGATGCCTATAGCGGCAACCAGACCCATCACGGCCATCTCGGCGTCAGGAACGGGTCGCGGCGCGGCGCTTGAGCAGTCGGAAACCCACCAGGACCAACAGGATCACACCGAAGACGATCAGCCCCACGTACAACGCGAAGGGCATCTGCGGCCACTGAAAGCTGAACGCGATAAATGCAGCCGCGGCGGCGATTACCAACGATCGGACCCAGAATCGGGTCGTGAATGACCCGGGTGGGGCGGCGGTCGCGCGCGCACGGGTACGCCGTGCGGCTGTGCGCTCGGCGCGAGCCTTCGCTGCCGGAGGCAGGGCAGGACCGCGCTCCATGCTCTTCATCATGCGCTCGTAATTGCGACGCTCTTCTCGTGACATCGTGCGCAGTCTAGCGACCGTCAGGCACGAGGGTCCACCGAGCGCGGCGGCGGGCGGCGCGTACCGGATGGCCCCATGCCGCCGGTGTCCGGATAATCCACCTTGAGCTGCACCGGGTCCGAGCCGAACAGCGAGTTGAGAAACCAGTCGAGCGCGACCCGCGCCTTGCCGCCGATGCCGGGCACGCGGCTCCAGTAGTAGCCGCGCCACATGAACCAGGCCAGCCAACCCCTGACCTTGATGCCGAACACCATCCCGACCCCGGTGTGGCTGCCGATACTCGCCAGAATACCGACCACCTTGTAGCGGAATGGCAGCACGCGGTCGGGCCGCCCGTCGATCGAGGCAACCATGTTCTTCGCCAGTCGCGTCGCCTCGCGCACCGCGTTCTGGGCCGTCGGCGCATGGAAGGCGCCATCCTCGTCCGCCTTTGGAATCAGAGCGCAGTCGCCGATGGCCCAGACTCCGTCGCGGCTCGTCTGCATGGTCGGCTTGACCAGGGCGCGACCCGCGTGATCTGTCTCGATCCCTGACTCACGCACCACCGGTGACGGCTGGACGCCACCGGTCCAGATCACGGTGCGCGACGGGATGAAAGTCCCATCACCGATGACGACCCCATCCTCGCGGACCTCCTTCATCGGCGTGCCGAGGTGAATTTCGTAGCCGCGCCGCCGAAGCTTCGTCGCCGCGTAGTCGCCCATGTCCTGCGGCATCTCGGGGAGCACGCGCTCCTTGAGCTCAACGATGTGGAAGCTCAGCTCCCCATGCACGATCTTCGGGTAGAAGCGACGGCGGACGCGCCGTACGAAGTCCTCGATCTCGCCCGCCGTCTCGACGCCGCTGAACCCGGCGCCGCCGACCACGAAGGTGAGTTGCGCGGCGCGCTCGTCCGCATCGGCCTCGAGCTCCGCGCGCTCGAGCATCTCGATGATCCGGTTGCGCAGCGCGAACGCATCGGCCAGCGTCTTCATCCCGACCGCCCATTCGTGAATGCCCTTGATACCGAAGGTGGCAGTCTCGCCGCCCAGCGCGATCACCAGGCTGTCGTAATTGAGCCGATGCGACTCGCCGTCGCCGCCCATCACGACCACCTGCTTCCCATCGAGGTCGATGCTCTCGACGTCAGCGGTCAGCGCCCAGCTCGACGGTCGTCGGAGCTGAGCGCGAAGGGCGGTCACGCAGTGGCGTGCCTCGAGATTCCCTGAGCAGACCTCCGGCAGCAGCGGGGTGAACAGGCTGAAGTTCTCGCGGCTGACGAGCCAGATCTCGATGTCATCGCGCCGACGCGTCAACTTCTCAAGGTGACGGGCGGTCTCAACACCAGCGAACCCGCCGCCCAGGATGAGGATCCGATGCGGCCAGGGCGGCTCGGATCGGTAGATCGTGCGCATCGGTCACGATGATGCCACGCTAGGCACTGGGCACCTCAGCGCTGTTGCACCGGGTAGCACTAAAACCGAACGAACCGGAGCTCTCACGTCCCGTGTGTCGTCGGGTGCAACAGGCGACGACAGAGCGACGGCTCCTTCGACTTTAGTCGCACCGGGTGCAACTCGCGGCGGCCAGCGGCCCCGCGGCCCCGCGACCCAGCGCCCAGCGGCCCAGCGCTCCACTGTCCATGAATCCGCCTCGCCCGCTACGATAGGCAGGACATGCAGCAGCCGATCCACGAGATCTTTGACCAATTCAAACAGCAGCTGCCGGACATCGATCCGGCGGAGACCCAGGAGTGGATCGACTCCCTCGACGACGTGGTCGCGGCGATCGGTCCGGATCGGGCGCGCTTCATCATCTTCAAGCTGCTCAAGCGCGCGCGCCAGCTCCAGGTCGGCCTGCCGACGCTGACCCAGACGCGCTACATCAACACCATAAGTCCCGAGCAGGAGCCCTACTTCCCCGGCGACGAGGCGATGGAGCTCAAGATCCGCCGTCTCATCCGCTGGAACGCGCTCGCCATGGTGCTGCGGGCGAACACCAAGTTCGAAGGCATCGGCGGCCATCTCTCGACCTACGCGAGTGCGGCCAGCCTGTACGAGGTCGGCTTCAACCACTTCTTCCGCGGCTCGGATGAAGGGCCCGGTGACCAGATCTTCTTCCAGGGCCACGCGGCGCCCGGCATCTACGCCCGCGCCTTCCTCGAGGGCCGCCTGAGCGAGGAGAATCTCGACCACTTCCGTCGCGAGGCGCTCACGCCGAAGCTTGGCCTCTCCAGCTACCCGCACCCGCGGCTGATGCCGGACTTCTGGCAATTCCCGACCGTGAGCATGGGCCTCGGCCCAATGGCTGCCGTGTATCAGGCTCGCTTCAACCGCTACTTGGCCGCGCGCGACATGGCCGATACGTCGGGCGCCCGGGTATGGGCCTTCCTCGGCGACGGCGAGATGGACGAGCCGGAGTCCACCGGTGCCCTCAGCCTGGCCGCCCGCGAGGGGCTCGACAACCTCACCTTCGTCGTGAACTGCAACCTCCAGCGCCTGGACGGACCGGTGCGCGGCAACGGCAAGATCATCCAGGAGCTCGAGGCCGTCTTCCGAGGTGCGGGCTGGAACGTGATCAAGGTCATCTGGGCGCGCGAATGGGATGAATTGCTGGCGCGTGACAAGGACGGCGTCCTTCTCAGCAAGATGAACGAGACCCTCGACGGCGACTACCAGCGCATGGCGGTCAGCGACGGCGCCACCATCCGCGAGCAGTTCTTCGGTCCGGATCCGCGGCTGCGCAGCCTGGTCGAGCACCTCCCCGACGACGACCTGATGAAGCTGCGACGCGGCGGCCACGACTACCGCAAGGTCTACGCCGCCTATGGCTCGGCAGTGGGGCACACGGGCGCACCAACGGTGATTCTGGCCAAGACCGTCAAGGGTTGGACGCTCGGGCCGGGCATCGAGGGCCGCAACGTCACGCACCAGGCCAAAAAGCTCACCGCCGATGAGCTGAAGGTCTTCCGTGACCGGCTCGAGCTGCCGATCCCTGACGACAAGCTCAAGGAAGCGCCGTACTACCACCCCGGGGCCGATGCGCCCGAGATCCAGTACATGATGGAGCGCCGTCGACAGTTGGGCGGCTCGGTGCCGCGACGCGTGGTCGTTCGGAAGGCACTGGCGGCACCGAAGGACACCTCCTTCACCGAGTTCTTCGCCGGCTCCGACCGACCGGCCAGCACGACCATGGCCTTCAGCCGCCTGGTCCGGAACCTCGTGCGCGACAAGGAGATCGGCAACCGAATCGTGCCGATCATCCCGGACGAGGCTCGGACCTTCGGCATGGATCCCCTCTTCAAGGAGGTCGGGATCTACAACCCGCTCGGCCAGCGCTACACGGCGGTCGACAAGGAGCTGCTGCTCAGCTACCTCGAGAAGAAGGACGGCCAGCTCCTCGAAGAGGGCATCACCGAGGCCGGTTCGATGAGCTCGTTCCAGGCCGCCGGCACGGCGTACGCCACCTGGGGTGAGCCGATGATCCCGTTCTACACGTTCTACTCGATGTTCGGCTTCCAGCGGACCGGTGATCAGATCTGGGCGTTCGGCGACGCGCGCGGCCGCGGATTCATGATGGGCGCCACCGCCGGGCGCACGACCCTGACCGGCGAGGGTCTCCAGCACGACGACGGCCATTCACACGTCCTGGCCAGCACCGTCCCAAACATCCTGGCCTACGACCCGGCGTTCGCCTACGAGCTCGCGATCATCGTGCGCGAGGGCATCGACCGCATGTACGGCGAGCGCGCCGACGACGTCTTCTACTACATCACCCTGTACAACGAAAACTGGGCACAGCCGGCCAAGCCGGATGGCGCCGAGGATGGCGTGCTGCGTGGCCTCTATCGCTTCAAGTCAGCTGATGGCGGGACTCGCCGCG